>JAOAPG010000372.1 GCA_025462785.1 Acidobacteriaceae bacterium | reverse complement strand
TCTCCAAATGCAAATTCAGCATTTGGGCGGAACGAAACCTTGTGGCTAAAAATAGGACCTATCTGCGAATGCACCCCGAAGAGGAAAAGCTCAGGATCGAGCGCCGCTCCGGCCCGAACGCCGACGTGCCACCTCCGGACCTCTCGTTCGATGTTACGTTCCTGCTTGGTGACGGAAGGTGGAGGAGGTGCCTGCTTGCTTGTCTGCCCCGCTTGCGCTGTGGACGCTCCTCCAAGTTCTGTCACAGTAGTTGCGAGCCGCACTCCTGATTCATTCGTCGGAGTGGAGGACACGCGTACACGGGTATCCGGGGGTAGGGTTCGCGGTTTCGTGGTGTTTTGGTCGAAGGTAAAAAGCTGGTATCGATTGTCGCCGGTTCTCACTACCATTGTCTCGGGACTGGACGAAACTACTGTGCCCTCGATTACGTCGTTTGTTCCTTGTTGCGGTGTGGTCTCTTGACAAAATAACGTCATTGACATGATTAGCAAAACCGGTAGCAAGAGACATATACTTGCGAGTCGAATGTTCCGCATTTGTTGTTACCCCTGAGCATCTCCGGGGCTGCTTTGGGCTGAGCTCCCGTAGGCTACACCTTTCAGGCTGCATTAGTGCGTTTTCTGGCGGCTGGGGTTGTAGGTACAAGGTACATTCAAACGTCGTAGAAGATCATCTAGCTGGCTGGTGAGCTATGACTAGTAAAAAAGGTCTACATGAAGATGTGCCTTGGTTTTGTAGCGCGAACAACATCTACATCGTCCAATTTTTCGGCTGGGGCGTGCCGCCCGGACGCCGGTCAAGCTGAAGCGGCTGTGGATAGTTCTGTGAGATTAATACGCCCCGGCAGCCAGGGAAGGACACCGGAGCGTATCGTCCAACAATATAAGGGCAGGTTCACCCTCACATCGTCAAATCAACCTGGAGATGATTTACCCGGTCGGCTGTCTAGTCAATACGACCTACGGATGAACAATACTTAGCCGATGCGGCCTGCGGCCGACTCTCAACACGCTCACGGCATCAAAGATCAAGCCAGTATGGAAACCGAGAAAAAGGATGCAAAGGATTCATCTGGCCAAAGTATGGATGAATTACGGCTAGTATTCGGTCGTTTAAAGCGCGAAACGCTCGGCAAGACGGAACGCATTGGGCGGTTTATCGGACTCTCCCGGCATCTCGTATATTTTCTACAACATTCATGACACGATGAGTGCGGTGCTTATCGCGCTCAAGACGCCCTACTATGGAATCTCCGAGAGACAAGGAAATATTAAATCGCAGGTGTTCCCGCCAGGCGATATCGGGTCAATGTTTGGGCGGAAGGGCGGCCGATGACGCAACGGCAGACTTATCACGCGAAACGAGATCCAAGAGAATACCGCCTTGGAGGTGCTCGCGATACGGGCTTCCTCTTCCGTGAATGTTACCCATCTCAATAAGTATGGTCTTGAAGTATGGTCTTGACTGACGATTCGGCAGTTGACCAGTCTAGCTATGAGCATTGCTAGCTAACGGATAGAGCGGTCCTTTCTCTGCATGCGGGGTAAATCGGCGTACCCTCATGGCAGATTGACATAGCAAATCTCAGTGCACCAGTTTCAAATTTAGCGCTTGAACTCTCTGCGCCTCGGCCGCGTTCCGATTACGCTCAATACAACGAACGCGAATGCAGAGGATGTGGATCACTAAAGCTTTCCAGCGAAACCGACAGCCTCTCAGCACCAAAGAAGAGTTTTGGTATTCCTGCGTTGGCAACGGTGCACAGCGTCGGAGTCTATTGGATAGAACTGGCGACGTTGGAAAAGACAGAATTAGCGTGGGTGCCGACCAACCTAACCGTACCTATTACTATCACGAGGATGAGAGCCAACATGACTGCATATTCAGCGATGTCTTGCCCCGTCTGCTCTATCCATGACTCGGTAATAAGGGGAGTCATCGGGTGATGGTAGCCCCTGTGCTCATACCGGGTAAATAGTGCTGAAGAGTAATTGAAATTTGGAGGAACTTATGACTGGGCCCCGTCCGCATCAGCCGCTCTGGCTGCTTATCCCCGCGGCAGTTCCTGCTGAGGGGTTCATTGCACAGAAAAGGATGAGAGTGTCACTGATCTACTGGACATTCAGTTGTCAATCTGACCCTTCTGGCCTATCATTTTTTTATACAGGTCTGCTTTAATATACGTCTGCGCGATCCAAGCGAGGCAAAACCATGCCGCAGCGGATCTCTTCATCGCCGACCTCCCACCTCGTGATTCTGCGCTACGGCGGTGCACTTCTATGTGTAGGTTCGGCCTTCACTGACTGAATTGAGGTGATATATGGCAACCCAGAGTCATTCCGTCCAGTTTGCCGGGGGCAACCTCGGCGGGCAACGTCACATTTGCGCTTTCTTCAACAGCACCGACGAGGAGCACAGAGTGCTCAGCTCGTTCATCAAAGATGGCTTCGAGCGGGGGGACAAAGCTTTCCATCTCGTCAACCCCGAGCTACGAGAGGAACACCTCAGGCGGCTCGCTGGAGCAGGCATAAATGTGCAAGAGGCAATGGACGCCGGCCAATTGGAGGTACGGCCGTGGCAAGACGGTCCGCTTCACGGAGACCGGTTTGACCAGGACACCTGGCTGGTGTCGTTCGAACAAGTGCTCCAGTCCGGGCCGGCGGCAGGGTACCCACAGACAAGATTCCTCGCGCACATGGAATGGGCGCTGGTCGACTTACCCGGCGTCGAAGACCTGATCGAGTTCGAGACGAAGGTCAACTATGTGGTTCCCAAGTACGACGATATAGTGATCTGCGCGTATGATCTGGCGAAATTCGGCGCGAGCGTGGTGATGGACGCCCTCCGGACGCATCCGGTCGTGATTGTCGGTGGGTTACTGCAGGAGAACCCCTTCTTCGTTCCTCCCGACCAGTTCCTGCAAGAGATACGGCAGCAACGGTCAGCTCGCAAGAGCGCAGCATAGCGATGCCGATTGTGTTCGTAATTCGAGCTGCGGCTGTGGCAGGGTTCTACCTACGTGAAGATCGCTTCGACCAGTACGCAATGCTGGCCTTAGTCAAAGAGTGTACGTACGATCTGTCAAAGTTTAGCGTGTGGTACTCGACACCATGCGGACGCACCCGGCGGTGATCGTCGCTGGCATGCTGCAGGAAAGTCCGTTCTCGTGCCTCCTTACCGGTTACTCCTCGACATCCGGGAGCACCGGTCGGTTCGCAAGAACGCAACCATGGCGAACTAAATGCCGATAGGCTCGCATACTGAGACTGTAGCGCTGCGAATAGCGCTCAGAGAGCTAGTAGCACTTTCGACAATCCCGGCGGCGTGGGTGGGGAGAGAACCGCATATCATTGCCGCCGGGCTTGCCGATGTGCTGGTCGGATCGCTGCACATGGATTTCGCTTTTGTGAGTCTGTGCGATCCCAAAGGGGGCGCCTCAATCGAAGTGACGCGGGGGGACGCATGGAGAGAATTCCCCGAATGGCTGCAAACTCACGTGGGTGGCGCGGGCCAGTTTTCGTGTAAAGAAATCGTTACTGACCTTGGCGGCGGGGAGCCATGCCGCGGTATTGTCATTCCCATTGGCGTCAATGCCCAGGGTGGTCTGGTCGCCGCGGCGTGCAGTCGCCCCAACTTTCCCAGCGAGGTTGACCAGTTACTGCTTTCCGTGGCTGCGAACCACGCCGCGGCAGCGTTTCAGAACTCGCGTCTGCGCAACGAGCTCGACGCAAAGGTGGCGGAACTCCGTCAGGCCCGCAGCGAACTCGAGATGAAGGTGGCGCAAAGGACCGCCGATTTACGGCGGAGCGAGGCCTATCTCGCTGAAGGGCAGAGGCTGAGCCACTGCGGCAGTTTTGCCTGGAATGTCGACAGAGAGGGAATCTACTGGTCCGAGGAAAGCCACCGCATATTTGAATGCGATCAGACGAACAAACCCACGCTGGACTTCATACTACAACGAACGCATCCAGAAGACAGAGCCCTCGTCCAGCAAGTCAGCAATCGGGCGCAACAGGAGAAAAGGGATTTTCATTTTGAACATCGACTGTTGATGCCCAACGGGTCAGTCAAGCATATCGAGATCGTGGCTCACGCGGTAGAGAGATACGAGTCTGACAATTTTGGATTTGTTGGTGCGATCTTGGACGTCACGGAGCGCAAGCAAGCCGAGCAGAAATTCCGTGGGCTTCTGGAATCCGCTCCGGATGCAATGATCGTGATGAATCGGGCGGGCAAGATCGTATTGGTCAACGCACAGGTGGAGAAGCTGTTTAGGTATCAGCGGGAAGAGCTTTTGGGGCAGGAGGTTGAGATTTTGGTGCCGAAACGGTTTCGGGGCCGACACCCCGAACACCGCACGGAGTTCTTCGCCCAGCCTCGGGTGCGTCCGATGGGTGCGGGTCTGGAGCTGTACGGACACCGGAAAGACGGAACGGAGTTTCCTGTGGAGATCAGCCTCAGTCCGCTGGAGGCGGAGGAGGGCACGCTTATTTCTGGTGCCGTCCGCGACATCACCGAGCGCAAGCGGGCAGAGGAGGCGCTGCGTAGGAGCGAGGGTTATTTGGCGGAAGTGCAGAGGCTGAGCCATACGGGAACTTGGGCATGGACCCCAGCCATGGGTGGAAGCAGGTACTGGTCCGATGAATGCTACCGCGTTCTAGGTTTCGATCCGCAGGATGGCGTGCCGCGCTTCGAAACATTCTTTTCGCGCGTTCACCCGGATGATCAACCAGGGCTCAAGGAGCGGCTAGCTAGAGTAGTCCGTGAACAGGTGAACTTTGAAGTAGACTACCGAATCATTCATCCGGGCGGCAAGAGCAGAGACATACATGGGGTTGGCCATCCTGTTTTCAACGCATCCGGCGATCTCGCTGAATTCTTGGGTACCGTGATAGACGTGACCGAACGCAAGCGGGGAGAGGAAGAGCGCGAGAGATTACGGCAGGTACAGGCGGATCTCGCGCACGTGACCCGGATGACCACAATGGGAGAGCTGACCGCCTCGCTGGCGCACGAAATCAAGCAGCCGATTTCCGCAGCAGTAACAGACGCTAAAACCTGCCTACGATGGCTTGCTCGCGATGACCCGGACGTGGCAGAAGCACGCGAAGCCGCATCGAGACTCGTCAAAGACGCAATGCGCGCGGCCGACATCATTAGCAGCATCAGCTCGCTATTCAAAAAGGGGGCTCTGCAGCGGGAGTTGGTTGATGTAAATGACCTCATTCGAGAAATGATTATCCTGTTGCGCGGCGAGGCGAACCGCTATTCGATCTCGATCTGTACCGAGCTTGCTGCAGATCTTCCCAAGATCATGGCGGATCGCGTGCGATTGCAGCAGGTATTCATGAACCTCATGCTCAATGGCATCGAAGCCATGAAGGACGTAGGCACTGCACGTGAACTTAGGATCAAGTCGCAGCAACACGACAATCGTCAACTCCTGATCTCGGTCGGCGATACTGGCATGGGACTACAGCCAGAACAGGCGGAGCAAATCTTCAATGCTTTCTTTACCACCAAACCTCAAGGGACCGGAATGGGATTGCCCATCAGCAGGTCTATCATCGAATCGCATGGCGGCCGCCTGTGGGTCAGCCCCAACTCCGGACGGGGCGCAACCTTTCAGTTCAGCTTACCCAGCGAAGTCACTGCGCATCAGGCTGCATAGCCTCGCGACTGTCCGGCGGTCTGTTCAAGCCTTACCCGCACGGAGCCAGGCGCTCACTCGACGTTTCCCGCAACAAACTCTTCTTCGAACCGTATGACTCATCTGCATGTCACTCCCTCGACAGATGAACACCGGGTGTCACCCCGTCGACAAACGAACTGTGCCCATTTCTTAGGCGCTGTCGAGAAAAGAGACGAGTGAACAACACAAATAGCGAGTCCTACGCGGTCTCTGCTCGCTAAACGGCCTTTGGCATAGAACATGCACTGGATTTGAAAGGTGATTCAAATATGTCCACTACAACAAGAGACACGACACAAGCAACCTCGATCTCAGGGGTAATGGTCCCCGACAGTAAACTTGCTCGAGAAGCAACGGAGCTGGTGCGTGACACCGAATCTCCATTGCTGTTCAACCACTCGACCCGTGTGTATTACTTTGGCTCGCTTGCAGGAAAAAGGCGTGGATTAAAGTTCGATCCCGAGCTGCTTTATATTGGCGCGATGTTTCACGACATGGGACTGACTCCGCAGTATAGGAGTAAGTCGGATCGGTTCGAAGTGGATGGTGCGAACTGTGCGCGAGTATTCCTGCGCCAGCACAATATCTCTCAGCGCGAGATCGACACTGTGTGGACAGCGATTGCACTACACACTACACCGGGAATTCCCGAGTACATGCATCCGGTGGTTGCGCTGTTGACCAACGGTGTCGAGATGGATGTTCTCGGAATCGCCTACTCGGAATTCTCCGACGCTGATCGCGAAGCGATCGTCGCTGCTTATCCGCGCACCGAGCACTTTAAAGAAGATATTATCCAGACCTTCTACGACGGCATCAAGCACAGGCCTGAGACAACATTCGGCAATGTGAAGGCAGATGTCCTGGCAGACAAGGATCGAAAGTTCCAGCGCACGAACTTCTGCACTGTAATCCGTGGTTCGCGCTGGAAGGGCTGAGAAATGCTCAGCAGGCGCTCAGTGGAACGCCCGCTGATTAGGAGACAGAGTTGTGGCGACCGAATCCGTATATTCCGCGACATATACAACCGAATCATTGCCGTCAAGCGTTTCCCGAATAAGACGCCTCTACGTTAAAGCGGCTAGTCTCGATCGCTTTGGCATGGGTATGTTGCGGCTGGGGTTGGTTATCGTCCTCGTCTGGATTGGTGGCTTGAAATTCGCCACCTACGAAGCGGACGGTATTGTTCCTTTGGTGGCGAATAGCCCCTTCATGAGCTTTCTCTATCATCACCCGGCACCTGAATACCGCCAGCACATGAATAAGGAAGGCCAGGTGGTCCCTGCAAATCAACACTGGAACGAATCGAATGGGACCTATCCGGTTTCCTATAGCCTGGGCGTCATTATCGTCTCTCTCGGAATCATGATCGCGCTCTATCCAATTTGGCCCCAGGTCTCCACAGTGGGCAGCTTTCTACTGATACTCATGGCTCTGACAACACTCTCATTCCTTGTGACGACACCCGAAGCATGGGTTCCAGGGTTGGGTGACCCGCATCACGGGTTCCCATACCTTTCAGGCGCAGGGCGGCTGGTTGTGAAGGACTGCATAATGTTGGGTGCCGCCATAGTGACCATGTCCGACGCTGCAAAGGCCTACCTCAGGCGTAGCGCCTACTGACAGAGGCGCTCCATGTGAAGGCAGATGTACTGGCGAACAAGGATCCACGGTCCCAGCGCATGAACTTCTGCAGTGTCATCCGCGGCTCGAAGTGGAAGCGCTAAGAGATCCCTAAAGCCGAGGCTCAGTGGAACGCCCGCTGCATCCAGGTCGATTTAGCAAACTTCGAAATACAAAACTTCTGAAAGTGAGAATTCATTATGTCAAAGCCCGAATGCATTCACCAATGCAACCGGAGCTCCCGTACCGGACAATACGAATATTTTGACAGCCGGCCGTCGCGCCGGGTCTACTTCAGGACATCTGGCTGATCGAGAAGCTCGCACACTTTGATCGCGAGGTGATTCCTGAGCGCGGGATGCATGCAGAGGAAGGCGCGGGAACTCAATTCCTTAAGGTAGCGCTTATGGGGGGCAGCCTCCATGCATTCCTATTAGTTCCCGATCACCCTTTGCTTCCGCCGTTTAGCGACTTGCGCCTAGGGAATAGGCAAAGTCGGGAGGGGCGGAACGCCACAGATCGCCGACGCGCAAGGCGGAAGTGGCGGAGTTGGGACAAGGAACTCATTATCTTGGGCCGAAGCCGAACCACCTTTCGTGCAAGCTCCTGTAAAGGTATCCCGGTTGGGGTAAGGTTTCGTGAAACGATTCGTGAGTGTTTTGCAGGAAGGCAACGATCTGGTTCTCCTCCTGGTCCGTCAAGCTCGACACCGTTGAAGCCGGGCACGCGTCCGCAAGCGAAGGCGCAGCCTTCACAGAGGATTCTGTGACCCACTTGTGCGTGACCTGTGGAACACAATTTCCTCCAGCCGACAACCCACCTTCTCACTGTCCCATTTGCGCGGACGAGCGGCAATTCGTCGGTTTACAAGGGCAACAGTGGATCACTCTGGAGCAATTGCAGCGGACGAATCGCAACGCGTTGTATCAGGAAGGGGAGGACATTTGGGGCATCACGACCGTGCCCACCTTCGGAATTGGCCAAAGGGCGTTGTTTATACGCACGGGAAAAGGAAACATTCTGTGGGATTGTGTGAGCCTGATCGATTCTGACACCGTTGCGCTGATCAACGCGCTGGGCGGAATTTCCGAAAATAGCAATTTCCCATCCTCATTACTACGCTTCCATGGTCGAGTGGAGTCAGGTGTTCGGCGGCGGTCCTATGTGCGGTTGGCCGCACTTCTTCGCCCGCTCCGGGGCCACGCTGAACAGCGCGCGCACGTGCAATCACATGCGGGGATGTAGTCGCGGACATGACGCGGCAGAATCTGGGAGCACCGCTTAACGTCGGGATGCCGATCCCGAATGAATCGCCAAAAATGTGCAAGCGCGATGACTTTATGTCGCAATGTCCGATAGACATCACTGACTCGGGCTTCGTACGCTTCCAGATACAGAACCGAGGGCACTGATGAGATATCCGCACCGTCGGCTATAGCGGCCTGATGCGCGAAGAGTCGCGCCTCGGCTCTTCATCGTTCGGTCCGGGCTCTTTTCCGCTTCTGTCAAACTCCCCCGATAGTGGACGTGGTCAGTCGATCGAGCCGCCCGTCACATAAGTAGATTCCCAATCGCTTTATTCAGACAACGCGGCGAGTCGCACTTTGCGTTTCGCCAAGGAAGTGTTGCATGTTCGTCTCACGTGTGGGAAACCCCTTGTTCGTTCTTGGACAGGTGGTTGCTACCCCGGGCGCTTTGTAGACGCTGGAGAAGTCCCATCAAGCTCCAATGATCTTCCTGGCGCGTCATGCGCAAGGAGACTGGGGCGAGTTAGAACCTGAAGATATTGAAGAAAACCAGTTCAGCCTAAAGAATGGGTT
>JAOAPG010000359.1 GCA_025462785.1 Acidobacteriaceae bacterium | reverse complement strand
CATGAAGAGATGATCCGCGAAGAGAGTGGTAGTACTCGTAAGGTATGCGCCCCATAGCCACATGAAAAATCAGCGCGTCGCCGGCTTGGGATTGCGACAGGAGATAGTCGGAAGCCCCACGCCAATTGTCTCTCTCCAGATCGAAGTCATCTTGGTAGTATCCCCGTGTGCCTTGGACAGATAGTGCAAGGAAAACCAGCAGCGCAGGCGTCATTAGCCACGGAGAGCGGACACGAGCCAGCCCGGAGGCCGCTAAAAGAAGCAGAGCAGGCAGGCAAAGAATAAAGTAGCGGGGCAGGAAAAGCGGCCGCGCGAAAGACAGTAAGAACACGAACGCGATAGGGAATAGTAACCAGAGCAGTAGGAACTGCGAACGCCAATTCTCGAGTGACACTTGGTTTAACTTGTTCCCGGATGGCTGAAGAAGACTCACGACAGAAGCAACGCCATAAGCCAAGAGCAGAATCCACCCGCCATTTCCGGTCAGACGAAGCCCCAACTCTGCCAAATCTTTCAGTCCGGGACGGTGGATCCAACGTAGGGGACCTGCGCCGGTTGTTGCGATAAACAAAACCACAGGCGAGATGATAAGTGCGACCCAGCGCCAACTGCTCTTCAATGAGGGAGGGACTGATGTCTTGGGCCAATATCGTGCGGAAGTCCACTGTGCGATGACCAGCAATGCCGAATAAAAGTGAGCATAAACGGCTGCACTGCTGAAGCCAATGTAATAAGCAATGCGGTTTCTGCGCGAAGGAGTTTCCAAAGCTTTTACGAAATAGAAGCTGGAACCTATGCAGAGGAGCACCATGAGCGAGTAGCTGCGCGCCTCTTGAGAGTAGCGCACATGATAGGCGTTGACCGCGAGTAACGCCGCCGCGATAAGTCCCACGCGTGAATTGAAGAGTCTCCTACCCAGGGAATAAAGCGCGGGGATTGCCGCCAGCCCGAAAATCACGGACAACGAGCGGACAAAGAACTCACTAGCGCCGAAATGCAGCCATGGGCGGACAGACAGGTAATACAGCGACATGTTGGCTTCCCGCCGCCAAAGGATTCGAGCGAAGTTGACCCAGTCCAGGCGGGCGATGCCAATGCTCATCCCTTCGTCAAACCAGAACGTTTTGGTCGCTAGGCTGTGGAATCGGAGGAATGCGCCACAGGTTGTAATTGCAGCCAAAATCCCGAGATCGAGAACTGACGAGGCATGGTCTGAAGAGTCAAGATTTGAGTGTTCGGTCGCGGAGCTGCTCCCAATGGATGAGGGATTGTCCCGTGCGCTAGGCTCTAGGTTTCTCACAAGAAACTCCATGGTATCTCGAAACCGAAAGACTCTGAACAAAACTCCGGTAAAATAGGCGGTTCCTCTCGGTAGCGTCTGCTTCAGCTCAGGTAGGAAGATTTGTAAGTCTCATGTTCAAAAAGATACTCATCGCCAATCGCGGAGAAATTGCTGTGCGAGTGATCCGGGCGTGCCGGGAGATGGGAATTACCTCCGTGGCTGTTTACTCTGATGTGGATCGTGCCGCGCTACATGTGCTCAAAGCCGACGAAGCCTACCACATCGGACCATCGGCAGCCTCGGAGTCATACCTCAACATAGCGAAAATCCTCGAAGCGGCCAAGCGAAGCGGAGCGACCGCGATTCACCCCGGGTATGGATTTCTATCCGAGAACGCGAAGTTTGCTCACGCCTGCGCTGATGCCGGCGTAAAGTTCATCGGTCCAACTGCGGCGTCGATGGAAATGATGGGCTCAAAGACGCGTGCGCGACAAGAGATGGAGAAAGCTGGCATTCCGTTCGTGCCGGGCACATCGCGAGGACTCGAGTCGGCCGAGCAAGCGAAAGAGATCGCAGAACGAATTGGATATCCAGTGATGCTGAAAGCGGCTGCGGGTGGTGGCGGCAAGGGCATGCGGCTGGTGCATACGCCAGCAGATCTCAAATCTGCTCTGGAATCAGCCAAGAGCGAGGCGCAGCGGGCATTTAGCGACGATGAGGTTTACATCGAGAAGGCGATTCTGAATCCGCGGCATATTGAAGTACAGATTCTCGCGGACGAGCATGGCAACACCGTTTATCTTGGCGAACGAGAATGCTCGATCCAGCGCAGGCATCAGAAGGTCGTTGAAGAATCGCCATCTGCTGTGGTCGATTCCGACTTGCGGCAGAGGATGGGCGAAGTCGCTGCCAGAGTCGCGAAGGCCGCGAACTATACGAACGCTGGGACGATCGAGTTTCTGCTGGATGAGAATAAGAACTTCTACTTCCTCGAAATGAACACGCGCTTGCAAGTCGAGCATCCAGTGACAGAACTAGTCACAGGCGTCGATCTTGTGCATCTGCAGATTCGAATTGCGGCGGGAGAGACTCTGCCGTTTTCGCAAGATGACGTTCGCCTTCGTGGACACGCGATCGAATGCCGCATCTACGCCGAAGATCCTGACAACAACTTTTTCCCGAGTCCCGGCAATATCAGACTACTCCGAGAGCCCGGCGGGCCGGGTGTTCGGGAAGACAGTGGCATGTACGAAGGCTGGACCGTACCCATCGACTACGATCCCATGCTGGCCAAGTTAATTGGGTATGGCAGCGATCGGGCGCAAGCAATCGAGCGCTTAAGGCGTGCGCTGGATGAGTTCTTCATCGGAGGAATCAAAACCAACATTTCTCTCTTCCAACGTATTGTGAGGGATGATGATTTTAAGGCAGCGAAGCTCGACACTGGCTACCTGGAGCGGCTATTGCAGTCTGAGCCGCGCGACTCTTCTTACAAGAACGATGACGTGGTTGCAATAGCTGCGGGACTGTTTGCGGCGCTGGACGCAACCTCGATGACTAGAGGTAATGGTCTGCAACCGGCATCCTCGAACAACAAATCCAGCGGAGCCGCCTCGAATTGGAAGAAGGCATCCAGATTCGAAGCATTGCGCTAACTGTGCCGAAAGACCACTCCATAGTTCGAAAATAAATGGTTTACGAAATAATCATCGATGGTAATAAACGCCGGCTCGAACTAGATCGCCGAAGCGACGAGTGGGAGTGCGTGCTTGACGGGCACGAAATCCCGATTGACATGGTGAGTACGCACGCCGATGTGCTTTCGTTGCTGATTGACGGAAAGACATACGAAGTTAAACGTGAACGCAGTGCCTCCAGTCAGAATATCTGGATTGGCAACACGTGTTATCAGGCTGAAGTTCGTGATCCACGCTCTCTGCGCGGCCGGAACAGGGCTGCAGGCGACGATGACGGTCCGAAGAAACTAATGGCAGCCATGGCTGGAAAGGTGGTGCGAGTGCTCGTTGCAGAAAAAGACGAAGTAGATGCGGGTCAAGGAATCATCGTAGTGGAAGCGATGAAAATGCAAAACGAGATCAAATCGCCCAAGAAGGGCGTTATCCAAAAAGTTCTAGTCGCCCAGGGCGGCAACGTGAATGCGGGCGATGTTCTCGCAGTCGTCGAATAACTGCACGATCTCAGATTTATTTCGCGGCACCATTGGTATCCAGAACTTTCTCCGCCAAGTAATTCTGCACCTTCGCCTGATCTCGAATGACCTCGTAATAGGCTGCTTTTAACAGTTGCTCGCGATGATCCCGAAGCTGTGTCCGGATCGCCTCTTTCACCCGTGGATCGGAGAATTCCCTCTGTCCGGCGGGTTCTTTCGCAAGCAGCTTCACGACCTGGAAGCCGAACAACTGCTTCGTCCTCGGGTCAGCCACGGTGATAATCGGACTATACTGGCCTGCCTTCAGCTTGAGGACCGCATCGCGAGTGGCCGGGTCAGTGCGACTGAGGCCGGACTCCGGCGTGAACCCCAGGTCGCCGCCATTGGCTGAGGTTTCGGCGTCTTCAGAGTAGTTCATGGCCAGCGTTCCGAAATCGTCTCCGCTTTCCAACCGGTTCATGACCATTTGGATTTTTTTGCGGGCGTCCGCCTCATTCTGAGCCTTGCCGCTCTGGTTGCGCATTTGAGGATTTGGTAACGGAGTCACAAAGATGCGCGCCAAATGATATTGCGGCTCGATAAAGTTGAATTGGGATTTGTGGGTATTGTAATAGTCCGAAATGTCCTGATCGCTAATATTGATCTTTGAGTTGACTTCCTTGTTCATCACCTTATCAATGGTCAGCGAACGGCGGATATCGCGTTTGAAATCGTCAGCCGTAATGTTCTTCTCTTTCAGTTTGTCCGCGAATTGCTCGGCCGTATAAGGTGATTTAATCTCGTTTAACTTACGTTCAACTTCGTCATCGGTTGCCAATAATGCCAGCTTTTCGGCGCGACGCATTAGGATTTCGTTATCGATCAGCTCGCGCAAAATGCTCAGGCGGAGGCTGGTCGCCTGCTCTCCGACGGGCGCGGGTTGCTGCGAACCAGAGGTTTGGTTCTGGTAGTACTTTTCGACTTCCGTGCGGTAAATCTTGTGTCCGTCGACCGTGGCAGCAACATCATCGCTACCTTGCTTGGTGGCGCAACCGATGAAGCTGATGAGAGTTGATATGACACAAAAAGCCAGCGAACTTCTTAGAAGGTTCTTCTTCAATGAATCCTCACAAGCTGAATGGTGGGAAATCTTGCAACTTTGCAACAACTTTGCTACTTAGAGGTTCCAGGCGCGCTATTTGCTTGCCCTACTGGCCCAGGAGAACCAGCAGCGGCCGGATGCGAAGGTGCTGGCACACCGGCTTGCGTCAACGCGTCATCGAACATGGCCCGAAATTCACTTAGCGGGAGGGCGCCATCAACCTCGCGCCCATTAACAAACATGGTCGGAGTTGCGCTCACGCCTGCTTCCTCGCCTTCTTTGATGGATGCTTTCACCGCGTCTTCGTTTTGCGCCTTAACGCAGGATTGGAGCTTCGCCATCTCCACATTGTGTTTCTGGCCCTGCTCGCTCGTGATCCGGTCAAGCGTTGCGAATTGCGCGTCTCGGCCCTTTTCCGAATTCACTACCGATTGGTTCGCGTGAATGTAATCCGCGAAGTCCCAATAGGCGTCACCATTCTGCGAAGCCAGGCAATTGGCGTCCACTGAAGCATGAATGGCCCAAGGATGAATTTCCGCCAGAGGATAATCCTTGTAGACAAAAGCGATACGGTCGCCGTATTCCTTCAGCAACTCCGGAAACAACGTCTGGTGAGCGCGGGAACAGTAAGGACATTCGAAGTCGTCGTAATTTACGACGACGACCTTGGCGTCTTTGTTGCCGCGAACTGGCCGTCCCTTGATATCAATTTTCTTCATCACCTCTGCGTAGGGATCCTGGTTGAGATCGAGCTTCGTGAACCGGAGCAGCGTCTTATTATCTTTCGAGAGTAGGAAATCGAAAGCCTGCTTCTTGTCTCCACCATCAAAAGTTATCGTAAGCGCGTCATAATTTGGAAATTCGCTCGGTTTGAGCGCTCCAATTAAGATCTTCACGTGAGGTGGAACGGTATAGTGACTTCGCACCTGACGTTCAATACGCCGGTTCACATCCGGCGGCACAGATTTATCGGCATCACCGAAGGTAATGCCAACCAAAAGTAATGAAATCACCAAAAGCCAAAACTTCACTAGAACCCCATTTACTGACCTAGACGTAAAAGAAATTATCTCACAGGGAAGATAGCTGGGAGCGCGGGATAGCCATCTTTTGAGCAGCTTACCCGGTCACAAAAAGATCACTCGGGCCGGGCTTTTCGCGTGAGCTGATCGACCGGTAAAAGGCTATTCATCGATCCAGAGCGAAAGCCTTCCATGTCGAGCGTGACAAACTTAAATCCCAGAGCCTTGAAGATTCGGCTGAACTCAGCAGCCATTTCCAGACTCAACGCCCGCGGTAGCTCTTCTTGCGCGATTTCGATGCGGGCAATTTCGCCGTGGTGGCGAACCCGACACTGCACAAATCCCAATGCGCGCAGAGCATCTTCGCCTTGTTCGACTACGCTCAGAGCTTCGCGAGTTACAGGGCGCCCGTACTCAATGCGGGAGGAGAGGCACGCGGATGCGGGCTTGTCCCAGACTTTCAGGCCCGCGTTCCGTGCAAGTTCGCGAATGTCCTGTTTCGTCAACCCCGCGTCTAGGAGAGGAGCGGCGACATGGTGATTCTTGGCAGCTCGTTGGCCCGGACGGAAATCGCCCTGATCGTCCAGATTCACACCGTACGCAATCGAGTCAAAACCTTTGCTCTCACGAAATCCTTCCATGACGGTAAACAGCTCGTCCTTGCAATGAAAACACCGCGTAGAGTCATTGCGGACGTACTCCGGGCGATCCATTTCGCCAGTGGAGATGATCTGCAGCGGGATTTTCTGTGACTCAGCGAACGCAATTGCATCGGCCAAGTGAGTGCGCGCCAAACTGGGAGAATCAGCAATGACTGCGAGCATGCCGTCGCCCAAAACACGGTGCGCCGTCCGCGCCAGGTATGCAGAATCTACGCCCCCAGAATAGGCGATGAGAGTGCGTCCCAATGCGCGCAAGCGATCCTCTAAAACGGCCTGCTTAGTCGAGAGGTCGATGGCGAAGAGCATAAAGGAATCTTAATATGTTTTCAACGAGAAGACTTGTCGAGTCCGATCCCGGCGCTAGAAGTTGTTACTTTAGCGCTGGCAATGAGCGGCCTCGCCACACTGTCCCAGACACTTCTTGCGCGAAACCACTTTCCTTCCACGCCATGGAGAAGCGTGCCCACGTTGAGCCAGAACCATTGTCGGTCCGGCCTGGCAAATAAGTGTATCCGTGTCCAGCTGCTGCATCGTACTCGTAGAACAACACATGGACGAGGTGCTCATTCGGCATCTTCGCATAGAACAAGATTTCGTACCGTTGGAGTCCTTTGGGCCCATCTGTGGCAGCAGTTTGAGTCCAGTCGATGATGAACCTGTCGCGCTCTTTGGGACTACCTGCGGTCCAACCTGTTCCTGGACCCGTCCAGACGTCAAAATTTCCGAGAGTCTTCTGGTCGGTGATTTCAATTGGATTCTTGAGATTGCCACCCCTGATCGTGATTCTGTATAGGTCCGCTTTTGCGAGCACCCTGGCAGGGACTACCAGCAGGAGGAAAACGACCAAGAAAACAAGCGTTCGCCTCATTGCTCACTCCTGCCCCTTGCCTTAAATTAGAGCACCCGGCGAATGGACAGGTCAATCCAAGTTCGACCACTCAAAACAAGCCGCTCTTCTAATTATGAGGCTGGAAACTGAGTTGTTTGGCAAACTGCCTAGAACAATCGTTCCTGCCGCCGTAAATTGCCGAAGGCGCCGACGTTGGCCAATGCAAACGTGAAACGGTACTGATTTTCGTTCCGCACCGAACCTAAGGCGAAACGGCGGAATTCAATACTCAGTCCACAGCAATCCCAGTTATACGCCGCCTGCAACGAACCATATTGCAGAAAGTCAAGACTGGCATCGTAGCCAAGGTTTGCGGCACCGCTAAAACCCCGCTTTCTCTCGTTCCCATATCCCAGCAGCACGCGAAATTGACTGAATGTGGGCGCCAAGGTGGTGGCCGCTGCTACAGAGCTGGGAGCTGGCGGTAAGGTTGCTTCCGGTACGTGCAGGAAGGCATCACCGCCTCCCAGCGTGAATGGACCAAAATGATAGTTCAGGAACGCAGTGCTGGCGTTGACCCGCCCGCTACGGAAGTCATAGTCCACGTCCCATTCCACATCTGTACGAGCAGAAGTCTGGACTCGAAGACGAGAAATCAGTGGCGAAAAACGGCGAGCGCTCGTAAGAAAAGCAATGCCCGTGAGGTCCTCGGTGCTGGTGAAGACGTTCACTCTATTCGGAACGAGCGCTCCGCCGAAAGTTGGATCGAAAAAATACTTTTGCGCCAACTCCCAGGTTACGACCTCTCGTATGGCAGGTTGAGATGCGCAACTAGGCGCTTTCGGCGGCTGTCGCTCCCACGGAACACGAGCCGGGACTTGAGCGCCCCCAACCGCGAGCAGGGGCATACCGAGTTGACCGCAGTCCTCCGGCTTTTCACTTACACGCTTGGAATACAAGCGATTTATTACCGAATATTCAACTTCATTCGTGTCGCTCAGAATATCCCGCTCATCGAAACGCAGGATCCGGTTGAAGTTGCTGACGCCATTTACATAGTTGTAAACCACGCGAGGCTCAACCACGTGCTTCCAATTACGTCCCATGAATTCGCCATTAAAGACCTTATCTATTGTAGGCAGCCGAATATCTACGGTGCCCTCCAGAACCTTGCGGGTGATTACGCTGGACTTCGCGGTTCCCACTTCGCTTGTTGAGGAAGGTATCAATTGCTGCGTGTACAGCGTGTCTCGCACCGAGAGTTCTGGACGAACCGACCAGTCGTGCAAAATCAGTGGCAGGGACAAATGGGGATATAAATCAAAGCGTCCCACCAAAGGCGCGGTGCTGAACGCAGGCTCGCCATTTAGAGCAGGGTCACTTCTTGACAGCCCGTCCGCAGCCGCGTTGTAAGACCAATAAAGGGGAGAATGGCCAATCTGATGGTCCACGCTAGAAGACTCCAGACTGGGAGCGTGAAGAATCGTGATCACTTTCGACGGTGTAGTGTCAGTTTCATAGTCCTGATAACGCCGGGTCGATGCGTTGTAAAAGAAGCCGTTAGTGGCATTTGATAAAAAAGCGAAGGACTTGACTTCCGAGTTCACGGCTTGCGAGAACACGTCACTGAACGCCAGGCGAAATACATATGAACTTAGATAGTCGATATTCGCAACCGCCCGAAAGCTGTGGGCAAACGTTCCTTCACCGTCGAGTCGCACGTCCGCTCCGCCTTGGTAATTGACTCCGGTGCGCCGGTCGAGCACGCTGAAGAAATTCAGATATACGAATGACGTGTCACTTGGCCGTGCCCGAAACTCTCCGTCTGGAGCAAATCCGCGTTTGGAGAAATATTCGGAGCCGATTACCGCATCCATGCTCCGGTTAATGGCCAAAAAGACAGACTCCCCGAACGTGTAGCCCTTTGTGGAGGACTTGCCGATATTGGGGATGAGGAATCCTGATTGCCGGGGTTGCCGCTGGATCGGATGAGTGGCAAAAGGAAAAAAGAGGATCGGAACTCCTTCTATCCGGAACGTGCTGTTATAAATTTTGGCGTTGCCGCCCACCTCTACGTTCATTTTGTGGGCGTAGAATTGCCATTTGGGCCGCGGCAGTTCGCAGGTAGTAATTGTGCCGTCGTATACGAGGTAGTGGTCGGGCCCGGTTTTTAGTACTGATTTTCCGGTGAACGCAAAAGGATTTGGAGAGGTCAGAACCAGGCGGGACCCGTTGAGCCGCAGTCCTGTGGTACCGGTTACATTTTCGAAGCGGCCGCTCTCGGAGCGAATGTTATAGGTTCCATGAGTGGCTTGAATATGCTCGTCATTGGGTCCGCCGTCTAGAACTACATTGCCGTCCTCGGTCGAATCGCCCGTTTCCGAGTTGTAGGTAATTTCATCGGCGCGAAGGACGTATCCTTCGTAGTGGATCTCTGCTTTCCCATGCAGCTTAAAAATGGGGCCAATTTTTTCTTGTTCTATCGCCTTGATGAGAACATCTTGTTGCTTAAGCGCAGAAGGAATGTTGGGCAGAACTTGCGCTGGATTTTGCTGGTCATCTGAGGCGAGCAACTGGCTGGTAACTAGCGAATGCACGAGCAGCAGATGACAAGCGACCGTCAGCGTGATAATTAATCCTGTGCGGGATGTCATCGGAAGCGCACGAACTCTCCGGAACACAGCAGTCTCAGAGTTAAGCGTGAAGTTAGCATGACGCTGATCCGGCTGGCAACGTTCGCAGTGTACTCGTGGAGCCGTCAATCTTCCGCTCCGATTTTATTTGGAGAATTGGGGTTCGATTTCCTAACTGAACAGGCTATAGCTAGCGCGATCAACAGTCGTTCGGCGCAGATGTTTTCATATGAATTCCAGATTTAAACTTGATGACGAAGCAAACACTTCGTCGCGATTTGTTAATCCTGAATCGTTGGATGCCACGGAGCAATACTTTGCCGCCACTCTCGAGCCCACAAAAACGTCAGCCGATCAACGCTTTGTAGTCGAATCCAGCCACACTGAACAAAGTCGGGCAATTCAACAGAGCGTGGACGGTATCGAGAACTCCGTCATCGACGCACTGGAAATTCAGTCCCACGCAACGTTCTCGGACTTGCCCGAGCCAGCCGCAGCCGTGCTACCGGATTTAACTCTTCAACAGGATACCGACTCGTGGCGCCGTGAAGTTGCGGCTAAAGTAAATCGCTACAAAGCGCGCAAGCCTCGTCCACCGCGATATCCTTCATTACAGCTGAAATTCGAGCCGAGAGAATCGTCTAGGAAAGATTCAGTTCGGGATGAGCCTTCTGAATTCTCCGATTCGCAGGACTATTCGGCCCATAATCGACAAGCGGTCGCAGTGCAGCACTCTTCTGTTGT
>JAOAPG010000343.1 GCA_025462785.1 Acidobacteriaceae bacterium | reverse complement strand
GCAACAGATGCGAAGTTAAAGGAAGCGTCAGCCCGCCAGCTAAGCCCTGCCCAGCAAGACACAATGGGCCAGATTCGCAGCTATATTCAGCAAGCTAAGGCGGCACGCAGTGCCGGAGACTTGGAGCGCGCCCACAATCTTGCTCTCAAAGCACACTTGCTCTCGGATGAGTTCGTAGGACATTGATGTCCGGCGCCGGAAGAACCAATCTTCAGTCTAAAGAGACCGGGTCTGTGGGGACGAGCACCGCTCCAACACCGTTCCAGGCACGGCCTTGGCATCATTCATTGTTTGTCATCGTGCTGACCGCGCTGTTATTGCGCCTGGCAGTTATCACAATAGGCCACACTTACCGAATTACACCGCGGCGCGATCACTTTCAGTTTGGGTGGGAAATGGGACGGCTCGCCCGATCGATCGCAACCGGCCATGGATTCAGTTCTCCAACTGATCTCCCCAGTGGACCTAGCGCATGGGCTCCGCCTCTCTATCCATATATCTTGGCGGCTGACTTCAAACTTCTGGGAGTGTATTCACCGGCTTCTGCGTGGGCCGTTCTGGCATTCAACAGCATATTCGCCTCTTTGACGTGCCTGACGCTTTATAAAATCGGCGTAAGAATTTACGGTGCCGGAGTGGCGCGTGCTGCCGCGTGGACATGGGCCGTTTTTCCCTATGCGATCTATTGGCCAACACGGGTGGTTTGGGAGACCAGCCTCAGCACGTTCCTTTTAAGCCTCGCTCTGCTGCTCACTCTCCGGATGAGCGATAAGATTCCGAGGCTAAGAACCTGGATCGGCTTCGGCATGCTTTGGGGAATAATCGCACTCACTAATACCGCTCTGCTCAGAATGCTGCCATTTTGCTTGCTATGGATTCTCTATCGTTCGCCTCACCGTTCTCAACAGTTATGGGGCGCGGCGCTCTGCCTATTCACGGCGGGTCTCGTGGTTACTCCGTGGCTGGTTCGGAATTACGAAGTCTTCGGTAAGTTCGTTTTCATTCGCGACAATCTCCCTCTCGAGATGCACGAGGCTAACAACGATCAATCTGCCGGCTTGTGGACGCGAAACGAGCACCCCGGAAATGATCCTGAAGCGATGCTCAGATTTCAGGAACTCGGCGAGATACGCTACATGGAAGAAAAACATCAGCAGGTGCAGCAATTCATTCACGAAAATCCGAGACGCTTCGTCTGGTTCACACTTGAACGTGTTTGGTACTTCTGGGCTGCTCCGCCTCAAGCAACCATAGTCAACGGATACGATTTGATGATTGCGCGCCACACTGAATTTCTACTGGGAGGAATACTTGCTTTTGCCGGATTATGGTTGACCATTCGGAATCGCAGGCCGGGCTGGTTCTTGTTCGCATGTTTTCTAATCGTTTATCCCGCGCCGTATTACTTGGTAAATCCGTTTGTTCGCTATAAACATCCCATCGAACCGATAATGATTCTGTTGATCGTTTATCTCTTCGCCGAAGCAAGACAAGTGACTCTTCGCTCGCCATTCCAAAAATCCACAGCCTGATCCGTGCGCACGTCCTGTAGAGTGAAATGTGCGTTCCATTCTGCAGAAGCCCGGGCTGCGCTACATCTTTATCGCAAACATGGTCTCCATGCTGGGGAGCGGCATGAACTCCGCCGCCGTTGCCTGGTACATCTTGCAAGCCACGCATTCGAAGATGGCGCTGGGAGTATTCGCAGTTGTGCAAACTATTCCAGCCGTGCTGATGCTGCCCTTCACGGGCATAATTATTGATCGCGAAGATCGGCGGCGTTTAGTGATGATGCTCGATGCCTCGCGAGCCGTCGTCATCCTGATCGTGTCTGTTCTGGCATTTGCGGGAAAAGCTAAAGTTTGGGAACTCTACCTGATGAACACGCTGGTTGCAGCCGGCTTCTGGATGTTCTGGCCTACGATTACTGCTTTGATTCAGGAACTAACGCCGGGCGAAGAGTTCATCCACGCGAACACGTTTTTGCTCGCCGGAGTGCAGGGAGGTTGGCTGATCGCGGGATCGATTGTCGGATTCGTCTATAACAAAATTGGTCTCGGCGGCGTTCTGCTGATTGACTTCTCTACTTACCTTGTTTCATTTCTTTGCTACTTTGCAGTGCGCAAAGGACGCCACGTTGTTCCGCGTCCGCACGAGTTGCGCACCGATATTGTTGCAGCTGAGACGTCGGTTGATCGGTTCTGGCGCGAGATGTGGGAAGGGCTTCACTTTCTGCGGGGTAAGCCAGCCGTAGTTCTGCTCGGAGTTACATGGGCTCTATTCCTAGGCGCGATGATGACCGGAGTAGTCGTCATCGCACCCTTAAGCGATCAGATTTTTCACGCCGGTGCAAAAGGATATGGATGGTTAAACGCGGGGTGGGGCTTTGGCGCACTGCTGAGCGCACTCTATGCTCCCATAGTGATCGCGGGATGGGGTGCCCGGCGTGCGGTCGCAATCTCGATGGGCATAATGACGATTTGCATGATTCTCTCCCCATTGGCGCCAGTGCTGGCACTCGCGGTAGCAGCTTTTGGAATCATGGGATCGGCTCGTGGTTTGAGCAGTGTTGCGATAAACAGCAGCATCATGGAGCAGGTGCCCCAACATTTCATGGGACGAGTACAAAACACTTTCTATTTTGCTGGAACGCTGTTACAGATCGCCTTGGCATTTTTAGTCGGCGCTGTTGCCCAATTTAATTTGATCGCGGGTTTCTCGGTAATCGGGCTGGTGTACGCGATCGCCTTTGCGACAGCAATCTGGCCGGCGAAAACAGTCGCTGCAAGTAGCTGACCTACGCTTCTGATTTAAACTCGTGAGCTGTTATTCTTCTTTTCTAAAATTTTGTTAGGAGACAAGCATGTCGTCGAGCCTTGAGGGTCGGGTCGCTGTTGTTTTTGGAGTCGCTAATAAACGGAGCATTGCCTGGTCCATTGCTCAAGGATTGCACAATGCTGGCGCCAAACTGGTCGTCACGTACCAGAACGAGCGTTTGGAGCAGGAAGCCAAAGATCTCATTCTTTCCCTCCCCGGAGCTGAGGCGTGCATGTGCGACGTCTCAAGTGATTCCGAAATTGATCGGCTTTTCGAACGATTGAAAGAGCGCCACGGCAAACTGCATGCAATCGTGCACAGCGTCGCCTTCGCTCCAGCGGACGAACTCAAGAATGATTTCGTGAATACGACTCGGGAAGGTTTCCGCATTGCACACGATGTGAGTGTGTATTCGCTAATTGCAGTCTCGCGCGCTGCGGCACCTTTAATGGAAGATGGTGGAAGCATCATCACCATGACTTACTACGGTGCGGAAAAGGTAGTCCCGCACTACAACGTCATGGGAGTGGCAAAAGCGGCACTCGAGTGCACGGTGCGCTATTTGGCTCAGGATCTCGGACGTAAAAATATCCGTGTAAACGCAATCTCCGCAGGTCCGATTAAGACTTTGGCGGCTCGGGGCATCTCTGGTTTGAGCGACATGTTGAAATCCCATGCGGAACGAGCACCGTTGCAGCGAAATGTAGACGTAAAAGAGGTTGGCTCAACAGGAGTGTTTTTAGCGTCAGATGCCAGCTCTGGGATTACTGGCGAGGTGATTCACGTGGATTGCGGATATAACATCATGGGATATTGAGTTAACAGGTTTGGGTTCGGAGGCGCGCTTTTCGGAGATTTATACTCGTAGCCAGGTTTGCGGCTTTTCTTACGCTCTTTGGAATAGCGAACCTTTCCCTAATTGCTAGTCACCCGGACTCTTCTCTCGTTCTCTCCCACGCGCTCTAACGCGATCTCCACGTCGCGCTCCCGTTCAAATCTACCAAACTTCTCTCCCCACTCAATCAGCAGGATACTGTTGTCGCCCATCAAATCATCCAGACCTAGAGTCTCAAGCTCGCGCTGAGTATCGATCCGATAAAGATCGATATGGTAAACGTTCACTTCCGGTCCGTGATACTCGTGAATCAGCGTGAAGGTCGGACTGGTAACGTCCTCTTCGGACGCGGCATTGAACGCCTCGGCAATGCCTTTCACCAGTGTGGTCTTACCAGCTCCCAAATCACCACGCAACAGCACTAACCGGGGCGGCTTAAGTATTTCGGCAAGTTTGCGGCCCAGAGTGATTGTCTCATCCGAAGAATGTGTGGTGAATTCCCGTGTGCTCATGCTGGTCGATTTTTCTTAAGACCAGTATAGCGGTGTCACACAACCCAGGCGCTTTGTAGGCAGATGAAGTGGCTGCGAAATCAATAAGATTTGGCGAGCGATGCCATGGTTGACCGAATTCCGAGGAAACTTTGGTCGGAAACCGAGTCCACCACTTTGCTTAGGACATGATGATCATCATCGTCCAGCGCGATAAAGCGGAATGGCTGCAGAATTTCCCCGTTCGTCTTGCGCGGAGTCAGGACTTCGGCCATTCCCTGCACTGGTCCGGATTGCGTCTGAAATGCAACCTCAACCAGATCGCCTTGATGTAAAGCCTTGACCAGTTGCAAACAGCCGCCCGTAAGCGAGATGGTTTGCAGTTTTGCCTTCGCACGCTGGCCATCTTCAAGTTTTACGAGGGCGGGAATTGTGCTGTCGAATTGAACTCGCGTAGCACGCCGCTGGGGGTTCGCTTGGGGGAAGTGTGTCATAGCAGGTAATATGTCACTGCGCCGTTTACTCCGCGAGATTACGGAAGCAGCTGTCCGGATTCGACTGTAAGTTGCAATTGGCGACATTACCCCATCCAGACATTACTATGCGAAAGCTGTCGGTTGTACTGTTTTTGTTGGTTTTTCTTTTTCCCAGCATCAGTGAAGGCCAATCATCGGCCCCTAAATCGGCCACCAGCGAGCCAAAAAAGGTATCCCAACGACCTGCGCCCAAACTTTGTGCTGACTGCATCCGAGCCCACGAGGAGTTTCTCGCCTCGGACGCAATGCAGGGACGAGGCAGCGCCACTCACGATGAGTTAGTGGCCGCTACGTACATAGCTGCGCAGTTACGACAATACGGGATACAGCCTGCTGGAGATGATGGCGGCTATATTCAAAGCGCTCCCACACTGCGAGCTAAATTTAGTTCGCCTCCTCAGATCACGATCACACCGGCTGCCAACAGCTCGCTTCAGGCGTCCACATGGACCTACGGAAAAGACTTTCTAGTGCAACATCTGGCGGGGGCAAAATTCTCGGGTCCTTTGCAAAAGATAGACGCGGACAAGATCGATTCAAGCCAAATTAAGATTGGCAGCGGCAATGTGGTCCTCGTCACTGGATCGGACCGGACCAAAGTTCGAAAGGCACTCCGTAAAGCGACCTCCGCGGGCGCAACTGCCGCACTTGTGGGATCTGCAAGCGGCAAACACGAACATTTCCAGGAAAGCGGCAAACAACTCCCTGAGCTTTCCGTCAAATTGGCTACCCAATCTCAAGACGAAATGGGGGGCAACTTCAATCTCGTAGAACTGGACGAACAGGCTCTCGAGACCCTGGCAAAAATGCCGGAGAGGTCAGAGGTGAGTTTTGCGGGGCCTTCGAAAGAAGAGGATGGACACACATGGAATGCCGTCGGCATTCTGCATGGCAGTGATCCAGCGCTGCAGCACTCAGCTGTTCTCTTATCCGCGCATCTCGATCATCTCGGTATCGGAAAGCCAGTAAAAGGCGATGACATTTACAACGGGGCTGATGACGACGCATCTGGAACAACTGCTGTACTGGAGCTCGCGCGTGTGCTGGGCAAAGGCCCGCGTCCACGACGGACGGTTATTTTTGCGCTCTTCGGAAGCGAAGAAGCAGGTGGTTTGGGATCCACGTATTTTCGCGAGCATCCACCCGTGCCGCTAAAGGATATTGCGGCAAATCTCGAGTTTGAGATGATCGGACGGGCTGACACAGCGGTGAAGTCGGATACCGTCTGGCTCACCGGATGGGAGCGATCCAATCTCGGACCCACCCTGGCGAAACATGGGGCCAAGCTGGTCGGAGACCCACATCCTGATCAAAATTTCTTTGGCCGCTCTGATAATTATGTGCTGGCGAAAAAGGGCGTGGTGGCGCAAACAGTTTCGAGTTACGGATTGCACGCTGACTATCACCAGCCGAGCGATGACCTGGCTCATCTTGATTTCAAGCACATGGACGCGGCGATAGCTTCATTGCTCGGCCCCGTAGAGTGGCTGGTGAATTCGGACTTTAGGCCAACGTGGAATAAAGGTGGACAACCCTAGAAGCAGGCTCTAGGCTTCAGGCATTAGGCTCTGGGATTCACTAGTTGCATAGACCAATACTTAGAATCTGAGGCCTACTTCTAGAAACCTAACGCCCAGAGCCTGAAGCCTAGAGCCCGGTTCTAGAGCCTGATCTTAATTTGTTTTTTTTGCCTTATTGATTTGCTCATCAATCGGCTTGCGGCCAGCGAATCCTTCTTCCGTTCCGTGCCAGTGAGTGATTCCCTTTTCTCCGAGTTTCCAGCACAGCAGCACGATTCGAGCGTCCACCTCGAAGGGAAAATCGAGGAGGCCAATATCAAGATCTTTCACTTGCACGCCCGTAGCATTGATCTCGGCCACAGCGTCCTTTACGCGTTGAATGGTCTTTTCGCGTTCGGCTTTGCGGCGCGCTATCTGCACCACGTTCACGAACAAGCCGCCGCTGAGAAAAACCCTATGAGCGAGCTCCTGGAACTCGGTATCCACGGCTTCGATCAGCTTCTTGCCATCGATAGCAGTACGCAACAAAGATTCCAGGATAGGCAGCAGAGACTGCGCTTCGTCGAGAGTGAAAGTCCGGTCAGACATAATGGTATGCGTCTATTTTAGCGCATGGAGAAGCCGGTTGTTGGGCGAGTGTCCAGCGCCATATCCCGTGCCTCATTGTTCAGTGCCTTCTGCCGTTTGAGGGGTCCGCACTGCTCGCGGTATCTACGTCCACCTGCAAATGCTTCCCGGGATCAACTCCCGGGGGATAGCATTGGCCGTCGGGGTTATAGTTCTTCGGACATCTGCCAGCTACATCGTTTCTCTTGGGAGACTGAGCGAATTGCCAGACATCCGCGTAACGTTCGCCGCTTTGCGAAGGATGCGGAGCACTCTTAGGGAACGCGCAGCCTGGTGATGGCGGGCAGGCGTCATTGGTCACCCAATAAACGATGCTTCTTCCGGCTGCATTGTCTCGAATATCGTTTGCAGTAACTATGTCGCCATCATCTCGTGCAGGAATTCCCGAGCAATAAAGCCCAGCCCGAAATGCGGAGGCGTTTACGCCATCCACCCAGGCGTAAATGTATGCCTTCTGTTCGGGGAGCATGCGTCCTCCCTCCTCCAGATCGAGGAAGATGATCGCGTTCTTGGGGAATCCTGCCCGACCGGCCGCTGCTATAGCGGCTTGCGCATCTGATTTGCCCAACCCAGTGGCGTGGGTAACTGTCTTCAGTTCGGCATCTAGTTTGCCGTTGAAGAGAACCAGAAATCCAAATCCGGCGGATTCGAGCGCCTGCCGCTTGCCAGCCCAGTTATTTGTATTTTCGCCAGGAGGGTTATTCAGCCAGAAGCCAGCATAGGAAAACGTTTGTCGTAACGCCGGAAGATGATCATCGCCGGGATAATCATTGCGGTCAAAGCCAAGATAGGCTGAGGCAGCTGGAGAGGATTGCGAGTAAGCTCGGGGACTGAAGCTCGCGCACAAAGCAGCAATACATGTCAGCATCGAAGCAATTCGCTTCACACTAAAATCATAACTTACGCGATAAGATTTCTCCCCCACCTTGTTTCAGAACTTAGAGACGCTGCAAATGGCGACTTTCTAATTCTCCTAATTTACTGTCACAGTTACGCTGCTTGTTTGTGTCAGGGTGCCGCTCGTACCCGTAACTGTGACGAAATAAGTTCCTGCCGGAGTGCCGCTGCTCGACGAACTGGTAGCAGTGCTGCTATTGCTTCCCCCGCAGCCTATGGCCGTTAATAGAGAGCCAAAAACTAACATTCCCAACAGGGATGCCCATCGGCGTTTGCGCTTTGGGATTCCCGCTAGAAAGAAGGCAGCGATCATGCTGCCGCCAGCCGTACCGAACCAGTTGTGCCGGCCAAAAGGACGTGCCGCCGACGATTTCCCTGGAATTACCTTCGCCCCAGTGGTGGTGATCGTGAGTGTCGAAGAGGCGGTGATAGCTGAGTTGCTCAATGTCACAGAGGTAGGACTCAGTGAGCAGCCGATGGTTGCATTGGTAGAAGCACACGCCAAGGCCACAGTACCCGTGAAGCCGCTGGCCCCGGTCGCTGTGATAGTCGAAGTTCCTGAGCTTCCTGCGGCGGCAACTGTCGCCGGGGTATCTGTTAGAGAATAAGAGCCCGCATAGTTAGGCCAGCTTGTAACCAAGTTGTAAGTGTCTATGGAGCCTAAACCGGATGCTAAGTCATAACCCGCCCCAGCGCTGTAGCCAAATTGGTACGGCGTGCTGGCTGGACAATTCATAGTGCCCGGTTTACAGGGGACCATGTTGTTTCCCGTTGTGATGTCGTGAAAAGCGCCGGGAGTGCTCGCAGCCAGACTATACAAAATAGAGTTGACGTTACCTTGTCCACTCTTTGAGGTGGCCTGATTTATGAGAGCCAGGATTCCAGCAAAGGTTGGCGCTCCCATCGAGGTACCACCGACGGCATCAAGATTACCTTGGCTATTCCTGAAGCCGTTTGTACAACTCTGGTTTCCGGCGCTGTCGATCCCGTCACAGATTAAATATGGGTCATGGTCAGCCGAGCCATTCAAAGAAATATCAGGCACATCCCTCTGACCGTCGCCTGGCACCCCCGTCCCGATCTGCCAAGTAGGTTTCGAAAAGTAGACACTCTTCCCGCCACCCCCCGCGGAAAGCGTTCCATCCGTAGCTGTGTCATTCCAGACCTCCTCCGGTATGTAGCTAATTGCCGAGGCATTGGCGTTACTGTTAGTTGCATCCCAGTAGGTTGTCGTACTTGTACTCGCAGGATCTCCGGTGAACTCACTCCCACCAATCCCGGTTACTTCAGGAATCGCCGCGGGAACGTCGACCGCGTATCCTTGTGTTGCGGTGGCACCGCTATCGCAATCGGCGGCACCCGCATCTCCGGCGGCAGCTACGATGGTCTGTCCTTGCGAATTGGCTCGCTGTGCCCACTGCTGAACTGTTAAATCAAATGCTTTCCCGTTTCCAACCTCACAATATCCAAAGCTCGTGCTGATCACAGGTGCGGTAACGTTATCTACCGCATAAGAGATAGCATCCCAAACACTGGAATTGGCGTTGTTTCCCACATAAACGTAGTAAATGGTTGCATTCTTAGCAATCGCACCCGACCATTCGATATCAAGGTAGGCTTCGGTTTGTTCGCCCGAACTGGGGAGCACTCCCGTACCCGTGCCGCTTACCAAAATCTCCGTTGGGTTGTTGGCGGGCAGCCCCGCCAATGATCGGAACCTCGCAATATTGCTCATGGTTACGGTGCTATCTCCAACGACCACAATTTTCTGCCGAGTCCCGTCCAATCCGAGATCGTAAAGGCGCTTCACATCGTAGATGGTCGCAAAGTCAGCCGGAGCAAGAAAATGGTTCCCGGTTACATTTGAGGTAAAATGCGGCGAGACTCTCCGCACTCTGGCTCTTGGACGAAAATCATCAAGGTTGCGGACCGTCAGTACCACGTCACTGAGCGCTGTGGGTATGGAAAGTTCCGTGGAGTTAGCGAAATGGGTTTCGTCACTCACAACATAATTATGGATTTCTGTTTTGAAGACGGCATTTATTCGCGCAACGCTTCCGGTAAATGAAAGTTGAGTGCGGCCGCGCCCGACACGATCCACCGTAAAGCCCTGCGACTCCAGCCAGGTAGTGACTTTTCCAACATCATTGTTCGTGAGCCCGAAGCGATCAGCATATTGCTCAGGAGTTAGCCACTTGTGATACAGAGGAGAAGAAGGTCTCTGTTGCTCGGTCAACAGCTTTTCCAGCGCTGCCTGCTGTGCCGGAGACGGCTTAAAAACTAGAGTCACCCCCGGAAGGACGGTGTTTCCATTCAACAGACCTTGGTCAAATTGAGCTTGGGCTCTGGGATGTGCGGACCCACGGATTACGACTGATTCTCCACTGTCCAGAGTCTGCAATAGCCGGTCTTGCGCTTTCGTTTGTGCCAACAACACCGGTCCTGAGGTAAGCAGCGCAATGATTAGGTATTTATGCACTCCCATCAACTTCTTCCTCCGTTGTTTTTTAATCCGTTATCGGCACGAACACGCAGCTACGGCTTCCGTCTTCCGCAACTGAAGATTGTTGGAACTTAGCTATCCAATGGATTAACACAGCAGCTACAAAGATGCCCGCATGACAGTCCTTTACATTATTTTACGCACCGCTTACAAACTGCTTTTGCACCGAAGAACCGCGAAGACCTAGAGATAACTGGATGTAGTCGACTCTGGATAGTTTAATAGGTTGGTAGAGTTGCCAACAACGCCATTCATGTGAAACCGAGAATTTGCGGAGTACACCTTAACTAATCGCATCGGGCTCCGAATTGGGCGATTTCTTTAAAACATACAAATGATTTTGGTCCGAGAAGCTCGTAATTTCGATATTTCGTGCCGTCGCTGCGCGGAACACAGCCGAACGCAAGGTTTTGGCCGGTAAGTCCCTAAGCTCGATTTTGATTGCCGAATGGCTCGCAAGCTTCTCTAACTTGTTCAAGACTTCCTGCATCAACTCGTAATGCCTGCTGTGACGTCTCAGCTTCAAATCGGAAACTGGAACGCTCTCAATTTTCGCGCGCTTGCGGTCTTTTCTCTTACGAGCCTGTCCTTTAGGAGTCATTGGCCCGAGTTTAGGATAGATTTCCGACTCTTTTGGAATTCGTTAATGGTACGCTTATAACACGACGTGATTCGCCTGGACACGAACCAGAAAGAGGTCAAGCGCCATGGCATCCAATTCGCGGAAGAAGGTGCTCCCTATCATTTCCCTTGACGATGAGGAAACTGCTCGCTCGATTTTCCGGAAACTCAACCACACCTCTGCTGCTTATAAAGTCCTGCGTCGTAAAGTATTCGAGCAAGTAGCCCGAAACGCAAAGCTTCAGCAACTCATATTAGAAGTACTCTCTAGCCACATTGGGCTGCAGAAAAAAATTCTTCTAGGAGTTGCCGAAAACCCAACGCTTAGGCGGGAACTTCTCAAAATCGCTGGGGTACAGAGGTCGGTTTTCCCGGACACTTAGCGAGTACTCCCAATAAAGCACTCGCTCTTCGGAAGTCGAACGCGGCGAGGGAAACATGCATTCTCCAAAATCAAGAACCCGTACTAAAGTTGGACAACCCTGAGCCGCAAACTAGCGTTTAGCACGCGGGAATGGAGAACTGGGAAACGACGGCGTAGATAAGTTCGCGCATCCCATGAATCTCTTCGTCCAACTGCTGCACGGATGCCCGAAAACGATCCGTATTCCTAGCAGCCTCTGCAGACGGGCTGCCGAGTTCCTCGAGAGTTACTCTCAAATACTCGTGATAACGCCTGATAGACTCATCGAAATCCTCGAGTAGACCAGCGGACTCTGCCATGAGCAGCTTTGGATCGGTAGCAAGTGCGTTGAAGATCTCAGTGGTAGCGTTTTCCGCAGTGACGTTGATGACGAAAACACCGAGTTGTCGCACTCGCCCAGAGCCATCGACAATCGGGAAGCAATGGTCTAACCAATAGCCGAATTCCGGAGTGTCACGTATATGCCCTGTGAGCACAACGGATTTCGCCTTACCCGTTCTGAAAACCTCTTCGTAAGTAGGTTCTATTTGCCGGGCAAAGTCACCAGTGACTTCGCGTGGTGTTTTTCCAAGGTGGTATTCAGCTGAAAGTCGAGTTTCCCGAGTAAGGGCGGCATTTACGGATTCGAAGCGGGTTTGCGAATCCAGTACGGCAATTCCGAGTGACGCCGCTCTGGTACCTGCAGCAATCAGTCTCTTCAAATAGCTAGGTTCGTAAAGCCTGAGGAGGTTCTTGCTTCCGGTTCGTTTTGGACGCATGTTTCTTCCAGACATATAAATTTTCGCCGTCTGAGGTGCTTGATATTCGGATGCTTTGGGAGGAAGCGGCGCGCACCACTGCCGAACGTAGGTCTTTGGCTGAACTGGTCCCTAGTGGAACCTTGACGGCAGATTCACTCGAGAGTCGAACGAGTTCCTTCAAGACTTGCTGCATCAACTCGCGGTGCTTACTGCGGCGTTTGCGCTTGAGACTCGCGAGGGGGACACTTTCAACGCGTGGTACGTCTTGCGACTTACGCTTTCCAAACTCTTTGCCAACGCTCACGCATCGAGTTTAGGCTACACCTGAGGATCTTTAATAGCTATTTATAGAAATTGTTATAGCCTAAAGAGAGCACCGTTAAGACTTGTTAATGGCTCTTTTACGACTCGCCAGCACACTCTACCGGAGAGAACTAGGGTTCGCTCGCGCCACAGTGTCTGAGCTCACCCTTCCGAGTTCCACTTCAATATCCATTGTTCCTGTATCTTCTGCAATGTGATTGCGCAGGTTTGAATACAAACAATGGACCGAATTTTCGATGCCCATGTATTGACGATTTTCAAATGGCCGATGTCGAACCCTGTGCTTATGCCCTATCTCATCTGCGTTTAACGCCCTCTTCTCGGTAATTGGACGACTGACTCAACACAATCTGCGATCTGCTGCAATGCGTGAGTTCGCGCAGTGATTAGGTCCCGGCGCGAGCAGCCGAGAAGGACGGAACACTCGTGATCGGAACAGCGTTCGAGAACTGACATGACAAACGCAAAGCGATCGAACGGGCCAAGCGCTAGAATTGCCGCGATCTCTGCCTGCTCAATCCCTAAATGCTGAGTGATGTGATCCGAGGCAAACTTTGAATTGCCATTGCCTTCTTCAGGATGCGGATTGACTGCCCGTATCGCGTTCCGAATGATTGTCCGCCGGGCCCAGGAGCGGGCCCACTCCTTAAAAACCGGATTGCCTTTTACGGAATCCTCCAGGCCGCGTACAAAACATGTCTCGGCTGTTTCATGATTTGCAGTCAGCAAGAATGCCAGCAGGTGCAGGCTGCGCATCTCTTCGTCGAAAACTCGGCAAAAGTCTTCTGTTGTCGCGTATGGAGTGGGTATTGATTTCGCAATTTGCGTTGCCCCAAGCATTTTTCTTCCTCCGTCGTGCCTCGATTTTGTTCAGCTCGATGGCGTTGGCTTCAACATGTCTCCAGGATGGCCTTGCATCTGCGTGCGAGCCGCTTGACCACATGTTTCGTGAGGACGCCACCACACGAGAACTTCGCACCATCTCTCATCAAGCCGAACAGAGCGTTCTCTCCCTCTTGGCCAATTACAGTTACGTTCGTCAGGTCAATGACTAATCTCCGGCCTTGAAGTTCCTCCCCGGCGTTCTTCCAAGCGCTCCGCAGCTCTTCCGTCCAAGGGGAGATGAGCTTCCCTTCCAGAACTAGCCTTCGCTGAACGCGCGTATCCGTGATGGAAATTTTTAGCATCAGATTTTTTTAACGACGAAGGGTATAAGGGCAATCTGTCCGCCAAAACGGTTCCCAGCTCGGAATTCTTGTAACTCGCTGAGTTCAATCGAGAATAGGAAATTGCTGTTTACAGATAGGATGAGAATGTCGAAGACAATTTCGACACTTGTCGAACCGGGACATTCGCACAGGGTTTGACGGTGAGAACCTCAAATGCAGAGAGGTAGCGCGATTCGCTTAGAAGATTATTCAGGGCAGTACTCGATTAGGCACACGCGAGGGGGCTGCTAACGTGTTCCGGGACCTAACAGGTCGCGCGACATCTAGGCGCGAACCATGTCTAGGTGAGACTAACGTCGGGCTTACTCTCCGACCCAATTCAATCAATCGAGCGCGGCGTCTAGGTGCTTCTCTCAGAATTGCCCGAAGAAATATCAACATGAACAAGACCGACGCAGCGCAAGTGCCCATTACTGCGACTAGTGCCATCACACAGAACAACCGAGCATGTTGGGTGCCAACTCTAGGTAGTGAAACAGTTCATCTAAGCTAAGCAAATCAGAGGCGCAACCCGAGACTTGCTTGATCGAGAGGAGAATATCGCGGTGGGCTTTCGACAGTTTGACGAGACTTACGACACTTTGCGCGGGTCGATTCCCAGCTTCTTCATGCGCGAGATCAGGGTGGTGCGCTTGATCCCCATGCGCCATGCGGCACCTTCCGGACCGGCAACACGTCCCTTGGTAGCCTTGAGGATACGCGAAATCTCATCGCGTTCGGCAGCATCGCGTGTACCGGGCACAGGAACGACCTTGCCATTATTGCCCAGCTCGGCGATCGGTGCTTGAAGCGCAGAGCCATGGGTCAAAATAACAGAGCGTTCGATGAAGTTTTCAAACTCACGAATGTTTCCCGGCCAGTGCCAACTCGCAAGCTTCTTCATGGCTGCGGCTGGAATAGATTCAATCTGCTTCTCCATGCGGCGGCCGTACTTTTGAGCGAAGTAGCGCACCAGCAACGGAATATCCTCAGGGCGATCCCGTAGTG
>JAOAPG010000273.1 GCA_025462785.1 Acidobacteriaceae bacterium | reverse complement strand
GGTTCGCGATACGAAATTGTTTCTGGAGGGCAGGCCGACGGACCTTTCGCGTTCGCTTCGTGAGCGGATGGAGAGAGCAGCGGCATCCGAGGAATATGAACGAGCGGCAAAATATAGAGATTTGATTTCGACCGTCGAACAGTTTCAAGAGAAGCAGCGTATCGCGGCGGCAGAAGGCGATGACGCCGATGTTTTCGGTTATCACTACGAGAATGGAATGCTGGCGGTGAATTTGTTCCATATGCGCGGTGGACGGGTGCTGGACCGAAGAGAGTTCTTCTGGGAAGAGCTGCCGGAGTTTGCGTTGGAGGATATGGCTGAAAAGAACGATGGAGAGAACATGGCCCAGATCTCCGATTCCGGGGACAGCGGTCAGAGCACTGGTTCCACTCAAACGTCGTCAGCATTTCATCCGGGTGAGTTCTTCTCGGCGCTTCTTAAGCAGCTTTACATTGGACAGCCTTATGTTCCGCGCAACATCTATTTGCCTGTCGATTTTGAAGATCGCGACACGCTGGAGGAAGTGCTCTCGGAGCAACTTGTCAGCGAAGGTGGACGCGCCACGCGCGTACATATCCTTGTTCCGCAACGGGGCGACAAGCGGTCGTTGCTCGATCTGTCTGCCAATAATGCGAAGCAATCCTACGAACAACGCTTCCGGGTAATGAAGCCGAATATGCAAGCCATTCAGGAAGCTCTGCAGGATGCGCTGGCTATGCCGGAGCCTCCGCAACGAATCGAGTGTTTTGACATTTCGCATATTCAAGGAGCGGAAACGGTCGCGTCGATGGTGGTGTGGGAAGACGGAAAGATGAAGAAGTCGGATTACCGGAAATTCATCATCCAGACGGTCGATGGCGTGGATGACTTTGCGTCGATGCGCGAGGTCGTCACCCGACGGTACAAGAGAATTCAGGAAGAAAAGAAGAAGATGCCAGGTCTCATTCTTATCGACGGCGGGCTGGGACAGTTGCACGCCGCTGCGGAGGCGCTCGCGTCGTTGGAGATTATTAACCAGCCGCTGGCAGCGATCGCAAAGCGGGAAGAGATCATTTATGTCTCGGGACAGGAAGACGAACCGGTGGTGCTAGATCATCATTCGCCAGTGTTGCATCTGGTGCAATTGATTCGCGACGAGGCTCATCGATTCGCAGTGACCTTCCATCGGAAAAGACGGCAGATGCGCGACCGGGCAACGGAACTGCGGGAGATCCCGGGAGTGGGGAGCCTTACAACAAAAAGACTGTTGCAACACTTCGGGAGCTTGCAAGCGGTGATGCAGGCAGATGTGGCGGCGCTGTCGGCGGTGGTGACGAAGCCGCAGGCGGAAGCGATATTGAATCATTTTCGGAAATAACTAGAGCACCTTCCATTCTGCAAATCATGTAATGAGCGATCGGCACTTTCCCCGAATCATAAGAGCTGTTGCGCGAAGCATTTTCCTGCGATAAAGTTCACGCTTTCTCTAGGGTCTTGCAATCTTCGAGCCGAGAAAGAATAAATGTGACAGGTAGTAAGTCTGTACCCCACCTTTGCAAAAGCAGCAAAGGTGGGCCACCCGTCACCCGTTTGTTCCAATTATTTACTTGCTTTTCGTTTGCGCTTGGGTGCTTTGGCTGCTCGCGGCTTTGATTGCAACTGGATGTTGTGCGCCCTGACGATGGCCGCGATCAGGCCGGGAAAGCGCTCTTGTATCTCTGCACAGCGAGATACGTTTTGCATCTCCACACCTTGACGCTCGCTCCGAATCAGGCCGGCTTCTCTCAGTGCTTTGAAGTGTTGAGAGAGAGTTGATTTAGGAATAGCTTTGTCACTGACATTCAGGAAGTTGGAGCAATTCTGGGAACAGTTCGACCCTGCGATGTCGGAAAAGATAGCCACCCGCACCGGATCGGAGAGTGCGTGGAGGATGGCCTCGACAGTGACGTCGTCGACTGAGGGGTGGAATAGTGGCCTCATAAATCACATCTTATCCATAGTTGGCAGATTGTTCAATAGTTCATTTATTCCGAACTAATGAATCCTTGAGCCATCCTTCCCCATCTTATGGGGCAGCAGTTGGATGGAAAGCTGGCCAAGGGTCGATACCAGCACCTTCGAAAGGAATCTATGAGCAAGCTTAAAGGTAAAGTAGCAGTCGTTACGGGCGCGTCCAAGGGTATCGGAGCTGCCATTGCCAAGTCACTCGCCGCTGAAGGCGCATCTGTGGTTGTGAACTACGCCTCCAGCAAGGCCGGTGCCGACAAGGTTGTCGCAGCCATAACCAAAGCTGGCGGCAAGGCGGTTGCTGTTGTTGGCGACGTTTCCAAGGCCGCGGAAGCCCAGGGCATCATCGACGCAGCCATCAAGAACTATGGACGTCTCGACATCCTCGTCAACAACTCTGGCGTCTACGAGTTTGCCCCGATCGAAGGCGTCACGGCAGAGTCGTTCCACAAGCTATTCGACATCAACGTGCTCGGCCTTTTGCTGACCACCCAGGCGGCGGTCAAGCACTTTAGTGAAGGCGCGAGCATCATTAATATTGGCTCGGCTGTTAGTCGCATCACGCCTCCGAACAGCTCGGTGTATACCGCGACCAAGGGTGCCGTGGATGCGATTACGAGCGTGCTCGCAAAGGAGCTCGGCGCGAAGAAGATTCGAGTCAACTCCATTAACCCGGGCTTTGTCGAAACCGAAGGGACGCACTCCGCTGGCTTCGTCGACTCTGACTTCGCGAAAAACCTTATTGCGCAGACCCCGCTCGGTCGCGGCGGCCAACCAGACGACATCGCTTCCGTTGCCGCCTTTCTGGCCTCAGACGACTCTGGGTGGATCACAGGCGAACAATTTATTACCAGTGGCGGCCTCCGCTAAGCGGGAGTGTCAGAAATTCAACCTCGTGCCCGCTCAAGGTCTGCTTGGGCGGGCTTTCACAACTTAGAAGGATGAATTGAAAATGGGAAAACTAGAAGGAAAAGTGGCGGTAATTACGGCGGCAACGTCCGGCATGGCGCTAGCTACGACTAAGCTGTTCGTGGAGGAAGGCGCGTACGTTTTCATCACAGGCAGGCGGCAGGACAAACTGGATGAGGCGGTTAAGGCGATCGGCCGAAATGTGACGGGAGTGCAGGGCGACGCCTCGAATCTCGCCGATCTGGACCGGCTGTACGAAACGGTGAAGAAACAAAAAGGAAAAATCGACGTGCTCTTCGCAAGCGCCGGCTTTGGAGAGCTTGGAAAAATCGGTGAGGTTACCGAGGAGCAGTTCGACAAGACCTTTGACCTGAATGTGCGAGGCACGCTGTTCACGGTCCAGAAGGCACTGCCTCTATTTAGCGATGGTGGTTCGATCTTCCTGAACGGATCGATTGCGAGTATCAAGGGCTTTCCGGCTTTTGGTGTCTACAGCGCGAGCAAAGCTGCGGTGCGGTCGTTTGCGCGGACTTGGCTGGTGGACCTGAAGGAACGGAACATCAGGGTGAACGTACTGAGCCCGGGAACGATCGATACGCCGATTCTGGATCCGTTGGGCCCGGATGCGAAGGAGTACTTCAAATCGCAGATTCCGCGCGGTGAAATGGGGCGGCCAGAAGAAATTGCGACGGTGGCGCTCTTCTTGGCTTCGAGCGATTCGAGCTTTGTGAACGGAGTGGAGTTGTTCGTGGATGGCGGTACGGCTCAGATCTGAACGAAGATCCCTTCTATCATTGGCGCAGGGAAATGGGAATGCCGATGCCTTACTGATGGCCGGTAGTTTCGGGGGCTGCGGCGGCGGCCGCAGGACTTACATCCGCTGTTGCCGGAGTCACCACAATGGTGGACGCCGGAGTCGCATCAGGTTTAGGGGGAGTTCCCCTTGCTTGGACTATCGCCCAATGCCATTCCTGTCCGGCATCCAGTGGCAGGTCGATGTTTTCTTCGAATAGCGTCGTTGCCTGCGAAGCTGCCCAGCCTTTTAAGTGGTAGAGGACAGTCGAGTCGGGACGCTTTTGGCTTTGTTCTGAATTCTGCCCTGCGCTGTCCGATACATTATCGCCTGCTGAAGCCGGAATCAATTTCGCACTCCCATAGTAGGAAGCGGCCGGAGCCGGTGCATCGTGGCGCACAATCGTCAGTCCGACAGTAATTTCCTTAACGTTCCACGACGATCCGTTGTAGACGGAGACTTGCAGAGTCTTGCCATGAATGGTGGCAGGGCCGTCTAGCTTCGCGAGTTCGATGTCTGGAAGATCCTGAGTGACATAGAGGGTTGAAACCAGAGAAGCCGCTTCCGCACTGAACGACAGGCTGCAACTGCCATCGGGAGACGACATCTGAAACTGGTTCCTGGCGCTATCGACAGAAAATACTGGCTTGCCGCTTTGGCGCTGGCTCTCGGCGTCCTCCACCACTTTGGACAAGTTGTCATTATCGATGACAGTTTGGGGCGCTGGATCGGGCGTCTTCTTGGTCCGCAGAGAACGTGCGATGTTTCCAAGAGATACGTCGGCAGCGGCGGGCTGCCACTCTGAGGTTTGGGCAAGGCCCAACGACGGGAAGAACGCCGCTATTGTGATAACCAGGAACTTCAGACGAAAATTGCGAACCATAAAGAACTTCAAATCCCCACAATCATTCTGCTGCAAGGGCCGCAGCAATCCCACATACCGCAGGTAACGGGGATTCAACTGATTACTATCGGCGCGAATGAGCAGAAGATCCGCTGCTTTGATTGTAGTAAGGCTCGCGGTTCAGTACGGCAGGAGCGGAGAAACCTTGGTCGTAGCACTAGTGGGAACAACGAGTGGAATGAAGAAATAATTGGTTGGGCGCGTGCGACGAATGGCACGCAACGGGGTCTTCACACGCCCAACCAGGCCAGAGTCTAACCGGTTTCTATAAAAGACCAGATCGACGAAGATGCATTACAGGATCAGTCGCTTGCACCGGGTACCGTTTGAAAAACAAGCGAGCCACCGCGAATCCGAACGCCACGTAGCAGACGTGAATAAGCTTCATAGGTCACCCCACGCTCTAGAAATCCACATCGACCTAGGGGAGACCAACACCTTGCACCTGTTAAATCGAAGGTAGCAACGCGGTGGCAAAGGGTCAATGAACCAACGGTGCCAGAGATATGGCACTAAAGTGGGAGGACGGAGAGCCGAGGGTAGTGCTCGGGCTCTTTCCGACCCACGTTTGCCAAGAACGAAAACATGGGCACCCATAGTCGATCCTGTCAGCAGAAATATCCAAATCCCCACCCTGTCGCAAACGGCGCGACCAGGATGGGGCACCCGACGGCTATTGCTTTTCACTCTCGAGTAGCTTCTTAGCCTGTTGAAGCTGTTTGCGCTGCTCGGGGGTCACCTCTGGGTAGGCGAGTTTTAGATCCTCCAGAGTTTCAGTGACAGCAGCGGCGACGACCAGCCGCGAATACCATTTGTGGTCTGCAGGAACCACATACCATGGCGCGTGTTTAGTCGCGGTATTTTGGACCATGTCCTCGTAGGCTTTCATGTAGTCGTCCCAATACTGGCGTTCGTGGATGTCGCTCGCGGAATATTTCCAGTTCTTCTGCGGCTGTTCGAGGCGGGCGAGAAAGCGTCTCTTCTGCTCTTCCTTGGATAGGTTCAAAAAGAACTTCCGAACCACGATCCCATTCCGGGAAAGATAGCGCTCAAAGGCGTTGATGTCTTCGAACCGCTCTTCCCAAATATGTTTCGTAATTAAGGGTTTAGGGATGCGCTCATTGTCCAACAATTCTTTATGGACGCGGACCACCAACACTTCTTCGTAATAGGAGCGGTTGAAAATGCCGATATAGCCGCGCTCCGGATCACGCTGCATGGAGCGCCAGAGATAGTCATGGTTCAACTCCTCCGTGGACGGAGCCTTGAAGGAATATACCTGGCAGCCTTGGGGATTCACGCCGGACATGACGTGCTTAATGACGCCATCTTTTCCAGCAGCGTCCATTCCCTGAAAGATCAAGAGAACTGCCCAGCTGTGCTGAGCGTAGAGCTTGTCTTGGAGATCAGCCATGGAAGCGATTCCCTTTTGCAGAAGTTCCTCGGCATGTTCTTTGGACTTCAGACCTCCGGTGTCACCGGGGTCGAAATCCTTCAGCCGGAATTTTTTGCCGTGCTCCACGCGGTAGGGTTTCGCCTGCTTGCTTGCCCAGTTCATCGAGATCTCCTTGTTGGCGGGTGCGTCGAAAAAGAAGTGTATACGATGCGAGACATGGGCCTGAATCACCCCGCGTTGATTCAGGAGCGTGGTTTTCCACAGGCGTCACTGAAGAGAGATCACAGACAGGCATGACTCAATCTCCTAATCTCTGGCCATGCTTATAAGTCTTGTTGTCGCCTCCGAGAGATGCGAGCTCCATATTCCTTGTCGATCCGGGAGTTGGTCTTGCCTCTTTTGAACACCGATTCGCCGGCTATTCGGGAGCGGTATTCCGTCTTTTTGCTGGCGCAAAACCGCCTGCTTCGCGAGGCTCTGACCGTGCGCTGTACTCCGCGGGTGGACCGACAACTCGCGGCTCTCTGCGCCATCTGCGGCAATTACCGCGGCAAAACTTTAGTACAGGAAATTGACATCTACGACCTGCTGCTTAATGGCATTCATACTGAGATGGCGCGGATCGAATCCGGAGACACTATCCTGATTCCTCCCGTGGGTCCGCAAATGACCGTGCAAGGGATGGTGCGCCGTCCTGCCATTTATGAGCTGGGCGGTGAAACCAGCCTTGCCGAA
>JAOAPG010000262.1 GCA_025462785.1 Acidobacteriaceae bacterium | reverse complement strand
GAATAGTGTTCACACCATTGATATGTCTCTTTCCCTGCTGTGAATTGCCCGACGAGCTAGTTTCGGCGGCCTGGGACCATGACGCGCCGCGGTGGCTACGGGGACGTAGGTCAGCTGCGTGCCTGCGCTGGCGCAGCGTAGCAGGAGCCCACCACGGCTCATGTCTCCTCGGCCAATAAATTCTGCAGGAAGAAACAGCCGTTCCCTAAGAATCTCGAGAAGTGGTTTGACGTACTTTGGTGTCGCAATGCTGCCGAGAAGAACGAATTGGCAATCAGGCCCCGCGGCCTCTGAGAGACTCTTCAAATCGCGGTCGAGAGAAGCACGGTAACGCGTATTCCCGGCGTCAACATCACCAGCGCAAATCTCGCGCAGTTGATCAAGTGTAACCGGTGTGTCCGGTGTAACTAGGCCAGCGCCCGCAGTAATAACGTAGGCTCCTGGCAACTTGGGAGGAGCTTTGGCGAAAGCGCGGGCGTAGGCCAACTTCCCACGAAAGTAAAGTCCACTGATGAAACTGAAAAGTTCACCAAGCGATACGCCATCTTTCCGCAGTCGTCTGGCCAATTCGAATCGCGCAGAGTCACTGGTGATTTGACGAGCGCGAATTCCTGACATACTCGCTGGAGAGAGGACGAAGATCCTTTTTGGATTGGTATCGGTTGGCAATGTCTGTTTTCCACCGTATCAAGAAAAGGTAAAGGAGTTCACCCCGCTGGTTTCTTTGCTGCTTTGTAGCCCCGTGTCGAGACCGCGTTGCGCCTGCCGGGATCGGAAACTCGATCGCACGAAGCATTGTGCTGGTTGAGTTAGATGATGCAGCCGAAGATGTAGTTTTCGCGATGCGGTCGAATACTGATTTGTATTTTTCTGAATTCGGAGCTTTCCACCGATGCTGGGTCGCGTCGTGACTCGCAGTTCTGAAGTCGTATATAGTTCCCTTACCCATGGTTGAACGGCGCTATAGGTGTTTCTTCACAATGTCAGTTCATTCTGGTGTGGAATTGTGGTTGTGATTGTTAGTTGCTAACTTCGAGAAAATTGGGATTGTGGTTTCGGCCAAGAATTTGGTCGGACGGTCTCCATGTTGTTTCAGGATAGATTTGAAGCTGGCCGCCTACTGGCCGCAAAACTGAGCCGGTTCGCAAATCGGCCCGATGTCGTCGTGCTGGCGTTGCCAAGAGGCGGCGTACCGGTTGGGTTCGAGGTCGCGAAGGCTCTGAATGTTCCCCTCGACGTGTTTGTCGTGCGAAAACTGGGATTGCCTGGAAACGAGGAGTTCGCCATCGGGGCGTTTGCATCGGGCGGCATTCGCGTGCTGAACGAGGATGTCGTCCAAGCCCTCGGCATTCCACCAGAAGTGAGCGACGCCATAGCCGCGAAAGAACCACGAGAACTGGAGCGCCGGGAGCACGAGTACCGCGACGGCCGTCCTCCGATCGACGTGCGTGGGCGCACAGTCATTCTGGTAGACGACGGCTTGGCAACCGGCTCCTCGATGCAGTTGCTGCTCTGGCCCTCAGACAGAAACAACCTGCGCAAATCATAGTTGCGGTACCGGTGGCCTCCGCCAGGACGTGCTCTGAGTTTGAGTCTGAAGTTCACAAGGTTATTTGCGCAGTAACACCGGAGCCATTTTTGTCGGTCGGCCAGTGGTATATGAACTTTTCACAAATCAGCGACGAAGAAGTACGCGAGTTGCTTCTGTGAGCTGCAAACCTCCTGCCGCCCAAAGCTGCCTAGCAAACTGGAACTCCTCCATAGTACAAAACGAGAATTGCAGATTCGGGTGGTAGGGACAGATGCAGGGCTGTCGCTGGTGCCCGGCGAGACTATGATCGCCTCATAAATCTGATTAGAGGCAGTCGCCTTGTGCTCCTCGCTGATGCCCCACATGGAACGCACGACTTCGATGTCACTGAGCAGGCATGATGCAATTCGCCTTCCAGCCAGCGCCACCACAACTATTCTCATGCTTTTGTTGTGCCCTACTAAATTGCTAACACGAGTCTTACTGCTAGAGCAATGAATAGTACCCCAACAATCGTGGCAATTGGCACATTAAAACTGACAGAGCCGCCGGTTTGCTTGCGGCAACAGGTGGCCAGTGGCCGTAAATAGAAAAAATCCCGAGGTGAGCCCGAGCAACAGCGCGACGCCTTTCGGCGGAAGCTTGGACGCAAGCGCCAAAGCGCTGCCGAATATCGGGGCGAGTGGATCGGCTAGATTCGAGCGGGAGAAAGCAATGTGGCCGGACGGCGTGGCCTGCAAATCTCCGCAGCTCTCGCCCAGACGGGCGTGGAACTCTCTGGCTCTCGCAAGCTCTAGTCGAAAATCTTTCTCTGACACTGAGCCGTATACATGGGAGTAGTTATTCGGAGTTCGATTACGCCCCCGAACTCTTTATCAGCGATTTCACCGAGATCATCGAGAAGTCGTTGTCGCTGGTCAGTGTCCAAACGACTGACCGCGGAGAATGTCGAATAAAGTCGCTGCACGCGAGCACGGTCAAAGACCGTCGTCCAAGAGAGACTATCAAACTGAATATTTCCGAAGGCTTTCACAGCTAACAGGTTCGCGATTCGAGTTTCCCTATCGAGAGCGAACGATCGATCGCCTATGCTCCAAGTTGGACTGCGATCGAGGTCTTTCAGAAGGATGTGGGTTGCCTTTTGGAACTCGTCGGTTCTTGAACCGTCAAAGAACAAGTTCCACCACATAGCCCACCAGCCGCCCTCACGTAAAGTGCGTCCGATCTTGCTAAGGGAATTCGTTTCATCCAGCCAATGAAAAGCAGATGCACTGGTGCCGAGGTCGAAAGACCCCACGGGCAGATCGACATTTTCGAATGCCGCTACTCGGATATTAAAATTTGCGGTGCTCGGCCCCAACGTCTTGATTAGAAAATCAGCGAGACGCTCATCCGGTTCCACGGCAATGAGAGGTGAAGCACCGAGCTCAAGAAGTCTGCGCGTGGAAAGCCCGGTACCCGCGCCGATTTCGAACGTTCGTGACCCCGCACGAAGGTCACAACGTTGTCGCAAAATGTCGAACACCTTTTCCGGGTAGCCGGGTCGCGCTTCGTGATAGCAGGCGGAATCGCGGCCAAAAACGCGTCTCCCTTCGACGCGATCAATGATACTCATCTTGGGACTCCAGTTGTGGGCTCCAAAACAATGCTCCTCCCTGAGACGTCATTGTGATGTCAACTCTTACAATCTGTACGATATCTCTCGTCCTCACTCGCTGTTACCAAACCGTCTTCTCTCGTCCGCCTGACTCTCCGCATCCTTCAGCATATAATGGAAGAATGCGAGCCGGCGTCGACATTCCTCAATCAGATCGAGCCGCATCGTGCCGAGAGAGCGACTGTTTGCATGTTCAATTTCTCGCCGCGCTTGCTTTTCTAGTCGATCTAATTCCAAATGGAGTTGCTTGATCGCGAGAAGCGAAATCCGGTTGACATTCATCGGACCCTTCGGATGCTTCTCCTTTCTGGAAGGCAATCCGAGGTTCTTTGTTTACACGAACAACGCGTTTTACTAGGTTGAGTACAAATCAGCCTTGCGTGGCAAAGGAGCCCGCTTAGTGCATCACCTCGTAGACTAGTATCTTCGCGTCTTCGACGGTTGCTTCCTTCGATTCGGGGATGGGCGGAGTCAATATCACATGTTTCGGAACCGCCACATAGAACCGATTCATTTCACGTACCAGAAGCGAAGTCTTCGCGATTGCGCCGGATGGGACTAATCCCAGCCGTTCATAGTGATTGGGATCGGTTTGTTTGAATACGTCGACGGCCCCAGTGGTTCCGGTCAGATAGACCCTTTTACTTTCGGCGTCATATACGACTTCGTCGGAGCCACCCTCGGTGTCCAGCGAATCAATCACTTTCCCTGTATCGGCATCCATCACTACCATTTTTCCTGGTTTATATAGGTGTCCCGGTTTAACCCTGCTACCGATAAACAGGCGCCGATGGGCCGCATCGAAACCGAGGGCGTGCGGCAGTGGCCCATCTGTAATGGGCCAGGTGGCAACTACTTCGCGTTTGTTGCGGTCAATGACCGCAACCCTGCTGGTCGCACCAAGAACAACATACATTTTGGGTGATGCAGGATCGAGGGCAAGACCTGCCGGATCATTGTCATCCAAAACTATGCTTCCAACATAAGTGCCGGTTTTGGTATCGACGATCTCGATAGAACCTTTCGTTCCTACTTTCGAGCGATCACCTCGGTCTCCAATATAAAAAAGATGGCTGGCAGGATCGTAAATTCCGTTATCCGGCTCTCTTTTCGCTTCTACAGCAGAATCGGGATTTAGTTGAATGCTCTTCAGTAGCTCGTAAGTCTCTCCGCTGAAGGCTTTGCATATGCCGTTTCCCAAGTCCACCCAAATTTGGTTGGACTCAGGTAGATAGATGGTCTTGCGAGGATTGCCGTCCAATCCGGTGATTGTGTGTAGCAATTTCCCAGCGCGCAGGTCTACAACTTCAATGGTCTTTTGGTGTTCTCCTGGAATAAACAGGCGTTGACCCTTTACGTCGACTGCCATGTGGTCGAAGTAACCTTCAACATCCGGCAAGGATACGGTCTGGATCAGCTTCAGGGGCTCGCGTGCTTCGGCCTGCGACCCCGAAACCAAAGCCATTAACAAAATCCAGACAACGGCTATGTGAGTGTTCATTTTCATTTCTGGTCCTTCAACGGAGTTTTTGTGGTGCACCCTTGCAGTCATAAAGCAACGTACTTTCAATTTTCCGATACGTCACCACATCGATTCCTAGCAGCGCAGACGTTACCTAAGGATTGACCTCGTAAACTTGAACCTCGGCCGGTTTACCACCTTTGACTGCCGGAATCGCGACGTAGAGTCGATTCTGTTCGGGTACGAACTTGGAAGTTCGTGCCCCTGACCCGGTGGGGATTTTGGCAATGGCCTGATATGTGTTTGCGTCCTCTTGCTGATACACGTTGAGGAAGCCTTCTCCACCGCTCATATAAATTCGCTTGTGCTGAGCGTCATAAGACAAATCATCCACCCCTTCGACCGCCGGTACATGTGCAACGGGCTTTCCGCTCTGTGTGTCCAAGACGACCAGCATTCCTGGCTTGCGAGTAGCAACAAAAAGGCGATGGTCGGCTTCGTCCAATGCGATAGAAACATTTTCCTGCGCATCTGAGACATCCCATGCAGCGACTACCTTGCGGCTTTCGCGATCGATTACATCCACCTTATTCAACGCGGTCACGTTCACGAACAGGCGCGACCCCGATTTCTCCATCGCCATTGCTTCCAGCCTTTCACCATCAATCCTGATATCAGCCAAATCTCTAGCGGCTTTTACATCGATTGCGCTCACTCGGGAAAATTTCTCCCCTATATCCTTGCCACCATTAACTACGTAAAGAATGCTCGCTGAGTCATCGAAACTTACCGAATCGGCGTCAGCTGCGTGTTTCACAGTCCTCACGATTTGGTATGTTGATCCGTCAAGAATTTTGCAGGAACCCGGCTCTCCGTCGGAGAACAGTACTTGGTTGGTCTGGGCAACATAGACGATTCCCGCCGGCTTACCCAGACCAGTGACGCTGCGCATCCACTTCCCTGCCTTCAAATCGAAAACTTCGATCGTGTGATGCTGAGGCGCGGTCAGAAATAGGCGATCCCCTTTCACATCCAACGCCATGTGATCAAATTTTCCCTCAACCCCGGCACCCATTGTTATTGTTCGTACGAGGTGAAGCGGTACCGATTCTTGAGCACGCGTGGAAACACCAAGGCAGGTCACCCACATGAACAAAACCGCGGTTTTGCATTTCATACTCTCTCCTCCGTTGCAGGATTAATCTTGGTATATGCCGACCGAGTATTCTTCACCTCATCCGATTCCTATTCTCTTGGCTGCAACTTCCGTCGAGTCGACAGATGGTATACGGATGAAGATGAAACCGCCTTAAAACGAACATTAACTACCTTTCAAAAATTGCGATTCGAGACATTGATCTGCATCTACCAGGAGCCATGCGAAACCACTGAGTACGGTGACGATCGCGGCAAAATCGAGAGCATAAGTCCAACCGAATCGGGCTGCAATGGCCGCAGTGATGACTGGTGAAAGCCATCCACCCAAACTACCGAAGGTTGTCATCATCCCGGAAATAGATCCGGAACACTTAGCAGAGATATCGTTGCACGCCGTCCAGAGAACGGCTGATGCTGCGAAGTTGAATCCAGCCGACATTGCCAACTGCAGAAGAGCAAGGCTATTGTTGTGGGTGTGACTTCCCGAAAATAGCAGCAGGGCTGAGCACGCTATTCCCAAACAAGCCGCAACTCGTCTTCCCCAGCGTTTACCAAGCCTCTCGGTGATACGATCGCAGAGCCATCACCTCAATGGAACCATCACCAGGTTTGCGGCAAAGGGCGCCGAAGTCCAAAGACTTGCCTTAGCGATGGTGACACCCCGAACCCGCACAAGGTAGATAAAGAACCAGGTAAAAAAAATATACACGGGGTACACGAGGCAAAAATGACTAATCATCAGGCCCCACATGGAAGGGCTGGACAGCAATCGCATCCATGGGACGCTAACGTTACTTGAAGGCTGAATCGTATTGGATGCAGTCGTTCTGGATCGACCGATAACAGACAATTCAGCAGCGTTGAGATCCGGATGCTCTTCTGGCTGGTCGGTTACGAATGCGTACCATAATCCGGCAAGCGCAATGCCAACAACACCCAAGAAAATAAACGCTGGCCGCCAACCCCATCTTCCCGCGATCCATGTAATAAGAAACGGAGCCAAAATCCCGCCAGCCCCAACCCCCGCGAGGAAGATGCTAGTTCCCAAGGCACGTTCACGTTCTGGAAGCCAGTAGGCCATCATCTTATTTCCTACTGGCAAAGCCGCCGCCTCGCCGAGACCCATCACGAAACGAACAATCACAAGTGACCAAGCCGCTCCCAGCATCTTCAAAACTGGTAGGTTCGGCGCAATGGCTGTGAGTGCTGTAAAGAGGGAGAACCATAAAATGGCTCCAGCCAAAACCCGGCGTGCTCCAAAACGATCGGCCAGCCATCCCCCGGGTACGTGGAACAGCGCGTAACCCAGACTAAATGCTCCCAATATCCAACCCATGGTTTGGGTATTAAACTTGAATTCTTCCTGAATGTACTTGCCCGCCATCCCCAGATTGAGCCGGTCCATATAAGTGAGCGCGGCGGTGATTGCCAGAAGCATGACAACGCGCCACCGCACTTTCGTCGGTCGTGTGTGAGCTGACTTCACGCGTCCGCGTTCAATGACTGAGGCGCTTTTAGTCAAATCAAAATCCCCTTTATGCCGCCAGTGCTCACCAAGTAATAGTCAGAGCCAGTTGATTCCAGGTTAGGGTCTCGCTCATTGAAGGTCCCCAACAGGGCAACCCTGAAAAATAGAATCAACTCCTTGCGCAGCCGCGCATTTCAGGGCTGGACGTCGTACACTCGCACTTCAGCCTGCTGCTTTCCCCGACGAGGAACTGCCAGGTAGTACCGATTCCATTCGGGCACAAGAAGTCCAGTTTTAGCCCGGGAACTGGTGGGAACACTGGCCAATAAACTGTAATGATCGGGATCTTGCTGACTGTAGATATCGATGGACCCATCGCCTGCAAAATAGATTCGCTTAAGCTTTGGATCAAACGCGAGGTCATCGACCAAGCCGGAAGACTTCAGCTCCGCAACCACCTTCCCATTATCTGAATTCAGAACGACTAGTTTCCCTGGTTCGCGCGTCGCCACAAAAAGTCGGTGATTCGGCTCGTCAAAACCAAGAGATACTGGGTGTTTGTCTCCAGCAGGTAGCTGCCAATTGGCCGTTAATGCATTAGCGTTTCGGTCCATAACGCCGATTGCATTCTGCGCAGTCAACACGCAGAACATTCGATTGCCGGACTTCTCTAGTGCGAGCGCTTCCACCCAGTTCGTATCAAGCTTTATGTCTCGTACCTTTTTTGAGCTGCTCGTGTCTACGACGGTAATTAAGGAATACGGTGTTTTAGCGGCGCGGCCTCCATTTACGACATACATGTATTTTGTGTCGGGGTCATACGCCATGGAGTCCGCATCAAGCAAGAGCTCTATTTTGCTTAAGAGACGAAACTCTGTGCCGTCATAAATCTTTATGTCCGACGCATCTCCATCTACGACGAAAAGTTTTTTTGTGTCGCTTCGGTAGACTAAGGAGTGGGGCGACTTCAGCCCTGTAATGCTATGAATAAGCTTGTTTGAAGTAGCATCGAAAACTTCAACCGTCCCGTTCGCTTCGGCGGTGAGGAATAGTCGGTGGCCTTCAACATCTTTGGCGAAGTGATCGAAATCACCATCCCGGAGGGTAGGCAGTGGGATTGTCTCCGCCAGTTTCACTGGAGAACCCGCTTGAGCACCAGATGCATCCGCGAATGCCAGCGTTAAGAACAAAAGTGCTGCCTGGAAAACTGGGTACTTCGTCTTCATGAATCGTCTCCTGAAAGTCCGTACGGTTCTCACGCAAAACAAGCGCCTCGGTTTGTAATCGAGACTTAGTAAAGGTTGGTTTTACGACCTGGCCTCGACAGTCTCGGCCTCGATCCGGTAATACTCATCCAACCCTATCGTGTCTTCTATGTCTTTGCGGGTCCTTATCGCTGCGGCTTGGTCCATTCCGGTACGCCCCGTCTCCTTCATGCGTGAAAATAATTCGTGGATGCTGTCATACATAACGCTGATTGCGGAGATTGCGTCATTCACCATCTTGTAGCCTGCGCCTTCGAGTTCCTGGATGGTAAGAATGGGTCGTTTGAGTCGGTTTCCTTCACTGTTGACGTAAATCAACGGAGCTTGCACTTCACTGGGTGCCTGGAGTGCTTCTTCCACGGTATTGGGAAAGATCATCACCATGTCCGCCCCTGCTTCAACGTAAAGATTGGCCCGACGGATTCCTTCGGCATAGTCGTGAGTACGCATGGCGTCGGTCCGCGCTGCGATCACAAAGTCAGAGTCGCGTCGAGCTCTGGCCGCGTATTGGATCTTCTCGCACATCTCTTCGGCAGAAATCACGTGCTCTATTCCCTTGTGATAGTGAATGCGCTTCGGGTACACCTGGTCTTCGATGTGAACGGCAGCGGCGCCAGCCCGCTCGAGTTCTCGTACGGCTCGAATGACATGAGTCGGATCACCGAAACCAGCCCCGCCGTCCACCATCAATGGAATTTCTACAGCTGCAGTGATTCTGCGGGTGGCAATCAGAACCTCTTCCAGGCTGAGCAATGGCTCGGGAATACAAGAGCTCGCACCCAGAGCGTAGCCGCCGAGATCTAAGCATCGAAAACCTACGCGCTGCGCAATTTTTGCCGTGAGCGGATCGTGAGCAATCGGGGCATGAATGATACCTGGATTTGCCAGCATCTCACGGAAAACGGTAGTCATTGCTTTCATTACTGTCTCCTTAAAGAGTATTAGGTCAAAATTACAAGCTTTGCGAGACCACAGCGTGCATCATGTGCATTCACTGCTTCCAGACACGCCCGCGAGCACGCCTGCGCCCGCACCGGCAGTGGACATCGTGGTTTCCAAACTTGAATCGGCATTTACGAAAAGCCAAATGACACCCGCCAAAAGACTCACGATTGCCGCAAAGTCGAGCGCTTGCGACCAGCCGAAGCGTGTTGCTATGCGCGCTGTGACAATCGGCGCGAGTCCGCCCGCCATATTGGCACACGTATTCATCAGCCCAGAAAGAGATCCCGAATAGTTAGGCGTCACGTCAATACACGTCGCCCACCAGCTTGGGGCCGCCAAACTACTGAAGCCGGCGGCGGCTGATAACAACAAGACAGCAGACACTGTGCTGGCTGCGTGACTTCCGGCTAAAAGCAGAAGCGCCGAACAGGTCATTCCCAGGCAGGCTGTGCTTTGTCGCCCGCGACGTCGACCGAAGCGAGCCACAGCTCTGTCTGACAGCCACCCTCCTAGAAAAGCCATCAGCGTCATAGTGATGAACGGTATTGTTCCCCAGAATGTACCTTTGGTGATCGTTAGGCCACGCACGCGCGTGAGATATATAAAAAACCAGGTAAAGAAAATGTAAGGGGTGTACCCGTGGCAAAAGTAACTTAACACTAGCGCCCATACAGACCGGCTGGATAGCATTTTGCGCCATGGAGTCCCGCTGATGCGAAACGAGTGCGCCGAAGGCGTGCGCCCCCTCGATCCAAGGATGTCGAGTTCTGCGGAGTTGACCTTCGGATGCTCTTCTGGGCGGTTTGTTGAATACATAAACCAAACCGAAGCTACGATTGCGGCAAGTACGCCGGTGAGCACGAATGACCAACGCCAGCCCCATCGCACAATGGTGCTCGCGAACAGAAGTGGCGCAAGAACGCCACCGGCACCCACTCCACCTAGTAGCAAACTACTGCCGAAACCGCGTTCGTGAGGAGACGTCCACCACGCGACAATTTTGTTCGCATTGGGATAGCTGGCTGCCTCACCGGCTCCCGTAAGCAATCGAACCAGTGCAAAGCTCGTCGCTAGTTTCCAACTCGAGCCAAAGTGAAACGCCGGGACCCCGCTGATTAAAATCGTGCACACCCCCCACCAGAAAAGGGCCACAGTGAGAGTCGCGCGTGGGCCATAGCGGTCTCCCGCCCACCCGCACGGAATTTGGAACAGCGCATAGCCAAAAGCAAATGCTCCGAGAATCCATCCCATGGTCTCGGTTGTGAACTTGAACTCGTCCTGCATAAACTTGGCAGCAATGCCCAAATTCAAGCGTCCGAGAGCAGTAACAACCATCACGAGCGCGAGGATCGTGAGGATCTGCCACCGTACCTGCGTAGGACGCTGATTATGCAATTCAAGTCCCTTTCACCAACGGAAACGTTACTGGTCTTACACTTTCTCCGCCATGCCCCCGCCCACACTCACGACTGACAGAGCGTTCCAACTACCAAACAATTTTCAGGCCGAATTGCATCTGACGTGAGGTCGTGACGGTGGTGTCAATTTGTCCGGCTCCGCTAACCGGATCAAGCTGGTTAAAGTTGTTACCGTCCTGGGTGTAAACGGCGGCGTTGTTCAGAGGCGGCCCGAAATTTGCATGGTTGAAGATATTGAAGGCTTCGATTCGAAATTGAACATTGAACCGTTCGGAAATGGACTGCAACGGGATGTTCTTGAACAAGGACAAGTCAACATTGCGCAGCGAAGGCCCGGTCAGCGAGTTTCGACCGAGATTGCCCCGGCGATTTGTGCAAGTGATCTGGCCAGCAGGCGGCGGAGCAAACGCCGGGCTCGTGGGTATAACTTGCTGGGAGCAAATCCCGGAAAAAGACGCTGGTGCCCTCGGAATAGTCAAACACTCGGTCTTTATATAGTGATTGACATTCCCGGGGTTCACTAACGAATTGCAGTGCGGCCCCGATAGCCGATCTGGGAAATCCCAGGTGTCAGAACTTCCCAATCCAAGCGGGTCTGTATTCGGGTCAATAAGCGCAGTAAATGGAATACCAGTGCTCAAATTCGCTACACCGCCGAGTTGCCAACTGCCGAGCGCCCATCGAGCGAGCTTAGGCAACTGTCCCCCTGCGGGCAGAAATAAGTTGTAGCTCAGCGTGAGATTGTGAGTGACGTTGAAATCCGACGGGCCGCGGGAGAGCCGAGTATTAAAGTAAGGAAGGCTGCCGATGGAATTTGCGAAGGAGTCGCCTCCCACAGTTGCCGAACCGGTATCGATTCCCTTGCCCCAAGTGTAGGAAATCTGAGATTGGAGCCTTGAACTAACGCGGGCGGTTAATTTTGTCTGAAGAGCATTGTAGTGCGCGTCGCCGTTCCAGATCATCGCAGAGATTTGCCCAGCGTTGGGGTTCAACAAGACGCCTAAGGGACTGCCATCAGCAGCACTCACACCGGGATATACCGGACCGAGCGCGTTCAGCGGAGTCAAGGGAACTGTTGTGTTGATGTCATCAGCCCTGAATGCATTGTGCACTGTGCGCGAACCCACATACGCAATCATTCCTGTTACGTCCTTTACAATTTCTCGTTGTACGTTGAGGTTCCATTGCATAACGTAGTTGCGGGGAGGGTCAGGTTGTACATAACCTTGTCGCACATTATTGGGAGCACTGACTTTATCTATCATCGAAGTGCAGGGACTGGCGCAATTCGGGAAGGATCCAGCATCAAGATTGGTGCTCGTACCCAGCTCAAAAAACGGAGCTGACAACGGGATGATAGTCTCGAACAAATACGGCAGAGGAAGTACATCAAACAGTCCAAAACCGCCGCGCAACGAGGTCCGTCCGCCCTTGAAAGGATCCCACGCAAACCCCACGCGAGGCTCAAAGTTTTTCAATGTGGGGTTGGAGAAGAATGGGCTCCCAGTATGCGGTTGCGCATCGGTAATATTTGTTAGAGTGGAGAGCTGCCCGCGCGTTTCCGTTGGGACAGTGGACATTTCGTACCGCAGTCCGACGTTCAGAGTTAGATTTGATTTCCAGTGTATGTCGTCTTGTATGTACCCGGCGTAGATGTGTTGTCGGACACGCCGTTCGTTTAAATCTCCTGGGAGAACGGCGTCAAATTTGGTCGGCAGGTTCTGCCGAAACTGTTCCAACGTCGCAAAGCGCACGATTCCGCTCGCATCGGACTTGGCGAGGATGTTGTCTTGAATGTATTCCGTGGAAAACCCAAATTTAAGGAAATGCTTTCCTTTTGTCGCAAATGCATCATCGTAAAGTTGGTATGAATTCCAACGAAAACGATAAACTGGCGTGCCGCCGACTCCTCCTTGGAAATTTGTAAAACCTCCGCCGATATTAATCCCCGGAGCGGGTTGTCCGGGCACCGCACTAAAGCTGCTGCTCGTATCTTTCGCAAGCGGATTGATGGGGGTAGCGTTTTGCCCAGCGAAAGCTACGATACGGCTGATCCCGAGACGCACCGTATTGAGTAGAGAAGGGTTAAAAGTGTGAGTATCCTCCGCCGTAACGATTTGCCTCTTGGTGCTGTTCCCGTGAACCACGTCGTTGAATTGGTCAGGCACACTTTGAACGGCGTTGTCGAACACGTAGGTACCAACTAAGTTATCGTTGTTTGTGAGTTTGTGGTCGCCGCGCACCGTGAAATAATTCTCGTTGATTACTTCTTGCAGAACCGAGGTCGTGCAGCCCGTGTCCGGTGTTGCTCCGGCGCAGACGGTGTCGACGCTCGGGTAAAGCTTGCGGAAGGCCTGCACTTTGGGGTCCACCGGCCCATTTGTGAGGCCGTTCCACCATGCGTTCGTTGGAACCCTGACGGGTTGGCTGACGCTGGTAGACTGCCGGTTGCCCTCGTAATCCCCGAAAATGAATGTTCGGTTTTTGACAACCGCCCCACCCCCTGACGCGCCAAACTGATTGCGCTTAAACGGCGGTTTGCCAAATGTGGTTACCACATTGCCGGATTGATCCACCGTTGGAATGAAATCAAAATAATTGCGGGCATCAAGAGCGCTGTTGCGAAGAAATTCATAAGCCGTGCCGTGAAGTTGATTGGCGCCCGACTTGGTGACCGCATTAATGACGCCTCCAGAAGTCCGCCCGTATTCGGCTGAATAGTTACTAGTCAGGACGGAAAACTCTTCCACAGCGTCTACGCCGAGATTGGAGCCCAGGACGCTGCCGGGGGCACCGTTGGAATAATCATTAATGCTCACTCCGTCAAGACGATAGTTGTTTTGTCCTGGTCGTGCTCCACTAATCGTGAGCTGAGATCCAAAACCACGGTTGCCTCGATTTGCACCGCTGGTGAGCGCAAACT
>JAOAPG010000234.1 GCA_025462785.1 Acidobacteriaceae bacterium | reverse complement strand
CACGCCGATGTCCAAGCGAATCTCGGACAGACCGTTCATCTCGAGATCGTGCTTGCTCTTGCGTCGGCGGCTGAACAAGTTACTGTCACTGCTGAAACCTCCTCGTTAGATCCCTCCCAAACGTCAGTTGTTTCCTCTGTAGATCAGGAGAGGATCGAAGAGTTACCGGTTAGGAGTCGCAACTACCTGGATTTCGTTCTGCTTTCCCCCGGCGTTTCAAGCTCACCAAGACCCTCTGGCGGGAGCGGGTCAGTCGCCCTGGCGGGCAGCGGCTTCAATTTCGGGGGATTGCGATCCCGTAGCAACAATGTTTCTATCGATGGCCTCGACAACAACGACGAGTACACCGGCTCAAGCCGCACTGAGCTTTCGCCCGAAATCGTGCAGGAATTTCAAGTCGTCAACAACGGCCTTTCAGCAGAATCGGGCGGAGCATCGGGAGGTTCGATCAATGTCATCACGCGTTCCGGGACAAACACGGTTCACGGTGATGCGTTTCTATTTGCACAGGACGCAGCACTCAATGCGCGCGACCCGTTCGAAATTGAGTCCGGCAAGCCCTCGTTTCGCCGTTTCCGCGCTGGCCTGGCTTTGGGTGGGCCCATAGTCAAGGATAAGACGTTTTACTACACCGCCGTCGAACAAGAACACAACCGAGGCCAGCTCGGCTCTGATATTGATCCAACCGTAGCCTCCTCCGTAAATACCTTGCTTGCTACGGGAGCATTCCCCGGGCTAGCGACGAGAAAGATCACGACGAGCTTCTCTCCCATTGCACGCGCTGAAACAGAGGCCGCAGGCAAGCTCGATCACCAGCTCACGAAAGACACGTCGCTGATGCTGCGCTATGTTTTCACCAACAATAAGGAAGCGGGAGACGCGTTCAACACCAGCGGCTTGTTTGACACAAGCGCTCGGGGTAGCAGCTTCACCAGTGACAACGATCTTTCGGGATCGCTGACAACCATCTTGAGTTCAGAAGCGATTAGCGATCTGCGCTTTCAGGCTGCTACGCGCCACGCCGTCCTGCGCACGAATGAGGCTGTCGGCCCGGAGATTGACATCGCCGGACTGGTCACGTTCGGGCGGCCGTACGCGGGAAACAGCCAACGTCGCGAAAATCACTATGAAGCCAGCTACACGTATTCCCGCACGCGGGGCAAACACCTTTGGAAGATCGGTGGAACTGTCAATCACATCAGGCTACGAGCCGACGGACCAGATGGGTTTGGCGGCGTATACCTGTTTAGCTCTGTGGGAGATTTCCTCGCGGGAAATGCTAGTCAGTTTCGCCAGGCGTTCGGGAATCCCAATGTGGACTTGCCGGTCACCAGCTTTGGTGGATTCCTGCAGGATCATTGGACCCTAACGCACCAGCTGACGGTTGATCTGGGTGGACGTTACGACTTCGAGCACTTGCCTGCTGGATTCAATCAGGACGCAAATAACTTCAGCCCGAGAATTGGTTTGGCTTGGAGCCCGTCTCCTAAATGGGTATTCCGTGCCGGCTACGGAGTTTTCTACGACCGCTATGTTCTGGGCGACTTAGCACGAGCGATCGAGAAAAACGGCTCACAAGGATTTGAGCAAATAGCAGATGGCAATGCGGCAACTAGCCTTTTCGCAATAGCGCAAGGCGGTCCCCTGATTGCGCCGATATCAGGGATTGCTCCCTCTATATTCCGAGCCGATCCGCGCATGGCGACTCCCTACGGTCAGCAAGCCAGCGCTGGTGCGGAATACTTGCTTGCGAAGAATCTCACGCTGCGGGTTGACTATTTGTTTGTCCGTGGAATCAAGCTGTCTCGAACGCTGAACGTCAATTTGCTAGCTCCCACTGTCCTTACAATTGCGAATGCCTCCAGCCTTGGTGTTCTCAATCCGCCCCCGCAACAAATCGGGCGAGAAGTTTTTTCATCCGGTCGGCGCAATACCCACTTCAGCGACATCTATCAACTGCAAGATTCCGCAGCGTCAACCTACAACGGTGGTTCGCTCACAGTGAACCGCCGGATGAGTGAAGAACTGGAATTCTCGACAAGTTATACGCTCTCAAAGACATTTGATAATGCCTCGGACTTCGACGAACAGCCCCAAAATCCTTTCAATCTGCGCCTGGAAAATGCAGTGTCCCGCCAGCATCAACAGCAACGCTTGGTTTTCAACGCCCTTTGGGACCTACCCATTGGGGAGGAAGAAAACAAAGCCGGGAAGTCACAAGAAAGCGCCGGATGGCTCACGAAAACATTCAGCCATATTGAAATCGCACCGATTCTGACACTGGAAAGTGGTCGGCCTGTGAACCCGCTAACGGGCCTTGATTCGAACCAGAGTCACGCCTTTCCTTTGTCGGCACGACCGCTCACCCTCGGCAGGAACTCTCTAAAGACTCCTGCACTGGCCACGATGGACGTCCGCGTTCTGAAGTACTTCCCTTTCGGGGGCGTGAAACGCCTGGATGTGGTAGCGGAATCCTTCAATCTCTTCAACAGTGCGAACGTCTCCCAGATCAATCCTGTGTTTGGCTCAGGCGTGACGCCCATAAACGGATTTGGGCAGGCGATCGCCGGAACGGGTTCACGCCAACTGCAGTTCTCTTTGGATTTCGAATTTTGAGGATACCGACGCAACATGACTGCAATTGAGAACACATATGAGTTTAAAAGGAGTTCCAAAATCATGTTCATTTCCCGAAGTAGAAACGGTATTCGTTGTTTGGCGTATTCGTTTGTGATTTGCCTCGCCTTAATTTATGGCTCACGGCCAGCGTTTGCTCAGACGACAGCCTTGGCATTGATAAGGGGAGGATAGATACAAGTAATACGATCTCTGCTTTTGGTTCGCCATACGCAACTTTTGCAGGTGCTGCTGGACTTTACTTTCTAAGGCTGGGAACTCACAACGAGCATCTGGCTGAAACAGGGCGTCTGGGAGCAGAAGCCGTTGCCGATGCTTCGCTCGTAGTAGAAGGGTTCAAGCTCGCTACGAACCGCGAGCGGCCCAATGAAGGAATCGGGCAGACTGGGGCCCCAGACAGAGACAAACGCATGGGTTCTTTTGATCATCCGACTGATGTGCAATTTGTCCATCGCACTACTCTGCGCGTGTTTGTCACTGCCACTCTGTATGGCATAGCCATAGCTCTCGTCTACTTCGCCTATCCAGCGCTAATCGCCATCATTTTTTCCTTTTTTCTTGCCTACCTGCTTGAGCCGATCATGAAATTTTCCGATCGCCGTTTGTGGCACTCGCGCCTGGGCTCAATTGCACTCTCATACTTGGTTCTCGTGGTCGTGATCACCGGTTTCGTATTCCTTCTCGGGGGCACGATTGGCCGAGAACTGAGTACAGCCACACAAATGGTCCCAGCGTATTGGAACGAGATCAAAAGCGGGGCAGTCCCTCCAGCGCTGGCCAAGCAGACTGGGTTGAAGAGAAACCTACAGGGAAAAGCAACCCAGGACCATAACCGGTATGAGGTCGGATTTGACACCGCAGCCGAAGGAAGATCCCGATTTTGGTGCCGGAATGGCGTACGAGTCTGGAGATCTGAATCCCGATTTCACCGAAGCCGATCAGCTTCGTGAGCACTGGAAGAAGAGAAAATCGCCGCTACAGACTCACACTGCACCCGCGAAGAAGCGCAAAAGCGCTTAGCGGAACAGAACATCCATAAGAGGAGGAAACGTCGTGCCCAGAAACATCGGAGGTTCGGTAACAGTGATCAATGAAGGCGGCATCGGCGACGCGCACCTCCGGAATCGCCACGGCTACACGAGCGAAGTTGTGGTGATACAAGTTGAAGAAGCTGTGCCTGCTATCCATTTTGTTGGGGCCACACGGCACTTTCGTCCATGCCTTGAGCATTCCCGAACAGTGCCGATTACTTCAGATGACATCACAGCCGGAACCGGACAAAGCGAATTTGGACCATGTTAGCCACGCTGATACGTTTGGCTGCTTTTCCGCTACGGGAAAAAACGATTCAGTCTTTGATGCAGCCCCCACACCGATGCGATGGCGCTTGTTGGTGGATTTCAGGCAAGAATTACCTGTGTTGTATGCGGCGAAACGTAAGGTTAATTCGAGGACTTGTAATATCAGGTTCCTTGGGGACCTAGTTCTTGAAGTGCTTTTGTGTATTACCAGCCATGATCAGAAGGCTTCCGTGGGGTAAGGACTTCGAGTAGACTACCGTGCCGCCCTTTCCTCTGAGCCGAAACAGCCGCTCCGAACCCAAACTGACGGAAGCGATCACAGGTCCCATTTCCGGTTCGTTGTCGGCGTGCAGTCCGACGCTGTCGTTTCCGTCGCGATAGAGGTTGCATAGAACTGCGTTATAGCCGTTGGGTGGCAAGTGCGGGTTCTCGTAGGCGGTGACTGGCGTGGCGGCTTCGACGCGCTGCTTCAAGAAGAGCAATTCCTCTATCCAAGGGAGAGGCCTGTACTCTCGCCGCGAATACGTGTAGTGCGTTCCAGGATCGCCATAATAGGCTTCGTCCCTGGGGACTGCGGATCCGAATGCAGTCTTATATCGTCGCCAGGGGCACTTGGTTAGAAGCGCATCAAAGAATTCGCTTGACTCCTTGGCGTCCAGAAATTGAGCGTCGTAGTAGATCTCAGCTCCAGCAACGGGGATTTTCTCAATGGCCATGTGAACTGCAGAATACAGATAATTTACCAACATCTCTCCCGGTAGCACGGTTCTACGGCCTCAAATGGCTATAGCGATACTTGGAACTAGCAGAGCGAATTTGGCATCGAAATAGGGCGAGTTGCTCCTGACGTGCAGCAGCTGTGACCTACCCCATCACGCGATTCACTGATAGGTGTGATCTGGCAGGAAGGAGAAAACGACGTGGGCCTACAGCCAGTTTCCAAATTAGCAATCGTGCCAGCCAGTGCTCGTCTCATAGTGGTCTCAAACCGCCTCCCACTTACCTTGCGGAAGACAGATGACGGCTGGAAGACCGAACCCAGCTCCGGCGGTCTTGCTAGCGCGATGAACCCCCTTCTGCGAAAAGACGGCGGGGACTGGATCGGTTGGGCGGGAGTTGCTGGAGAACAAGACCAGGAGAGTCGCCGCACTGTTCTTGAAGAATGGGCGGAGAAAGACCGCCGTTTTGCGGTCGAACTTCCAGATGATGTGGCGAAAGGATTCTACGAGGGATATGCCAACCAGACGCTGTGGCCGGTGTTTCACAATTTTCCCTCCCAATTGAAATTTGTGTCGAAGGCATGGGAGGCCTATGTTGAGGCCAATCGCATTTTCTCGCAAGCAGTGGCAGAGCATTATAAGCAGAACGACCTCATCTGGGTACACGATTATCACCTGATGCTGCTTCCGCAAATGCTTCGTGAGCAGCTGCCTGACGCAGCCATTGGTTTCTTTCTGCACATACCTTTCCCATCCTCGGAAATCTTTCCCGTTCTGCCCAGGCGTGAGGAGGTTCTTGAGGGTCTGCTCGGAGCCGACCTGCTTGCTTTTCAGACCCACGGATATTTGCAGCAATTCCGCGCCGCATTGCTTCGCGTCCTTGGTATGGAAAGTAAGATCGAGCAGGTTGCAGTGGGAAGCCGCCCTGTCCGACTGGAAGCCCTTCCGATCGGCATCGCGCCAGAAGAATATACGAACCTGTTAAAAAGCGATAGAACTACAGCCGAGCAATACGCCGAATGGGTTGCGCGCTACAAGGGCCGAAAGGTACTGCTCGCCGTCGATCGACTGGACTATACCAAGGGGGTCCTCGAGCGCCTGCGGGCATATGCGCACCTGCTCCGATCCTCGCCAGAGCTAAAGGAGAAAGTCGTCCTAATCCAAATCGCCGTGCCTACCCGGGAGGGCATCGACACATACCAAGAGCTGCGTACTGAGGTAAATCGCCTGGTCGGCGAAATCAACGGCAAACTCGGCACTCCCGAATGGACACCTCTTGTTTACATCAACCGATCGATCGACCGAACCGAACTAGTCGGTCTTTACAAGCTGGCAGACGTTTGTTGGGTCGGGTCGCTGCGCGATGGGATGAATCTGGTGGCAAAAGAGTATGTTACCTGCAAGCCCGAGGGTGACGGAGTATTGGTCCTAAGCGAATTTGCTGGCGCTGCTGCAGAAATGGGCGAAGCGCTCCTTATTAATCCGTTTGATGAGGAGCGCACTGCCGCAACCATCGAGCGTGCGCTCGCTCTCGATGAACAGGAACGTCGCTTGCGCATGACAACGCTCCACAATAGAGTCCTGCGGAATAATGTATTCCGCTGGGGGGAACGATTTCTTGCATCGCTGCGAGAAGCTGTAGCGGAGCGTGGGCGCTTCATTGACACGCAACCACAGCGACTGCGCCCAACGGAAGTTCGCGACGCTTATGCGCGTGGCAGTCGCCGCCTGCTAATTCTTGACTACGACGGAACCCTTGTCCCGTTTGCGAAACGGCCGCAACAAGCTGCTCCCCCTCCGGTGATCCTCGACACGCTGAGTGCCCTGGCGTCTGATCCCCAGAATTGCGTGGCCTTGATGTCGGGCAGGTCGGCGGAAAATCTGGATCGGTGGTTCGGGTCGGTTCGAGGTTTATGGCTCGCGGCCGAACACGGCGCCGAGTTGAAAGCCTCATTCATATCCACGTGGGAGCCTTTGCGCTCACAGGTGCCCGCGGAGTGGAAGAACACTGTGATGCCGATCCTGGAACACTTCGTGGACCGCACACCAGGAAGTTTTGTTGAGGAAAAGAAATATGCGCTGGTCTGGCACTATCGTATGGCCGAACCGGAATTCGGTGAGTGGCTGGCTAATGAATTGGTGTCCATGCTAGAGGCGATGCTTGCCGAGACAGAACTAAGGGCGTTCCGCGGGGAGAAGATCGTAGAGGTCAAGCCGGTCTGGGCGAACAAGGGCGAGGTGCTCAATCGCCTTCTTGTGACGTGGGCTGATCTCGATTTCATTTTCGCAGCGGGCGACGATCGCACGGATGAAGACCTGTTTGAACGGTTGCGATCGGACGCCTGGACTGTGCACATCGGCCCTGGACCCACCCGCGCTTCCTATGTTGTGGCGGACTTCGAACGATTGCGCCAGGTATTGAAACTGTTTGCCGAATCCGGAAGCGCGCGTAAGGTATCTTGATTCCTCGATGTAGCGGACATAATCGATTTGTCTCTTCGTCAGCCTGTTCACACGGCCTCGACACGAAGGCCCCACAGAATGAGTCCAAAGGAAACGAGACCCGTCGCACTTTACAATAATCGATCTAAGCCTGGAGTCATTGTTACCTCCGTAGGCGGAACCAGTCCGTAGCTTTAACCTCGCTCATGTCTAAATCCTAGTTTCTGGCTCGCTCGCAGCAGTTGCCAGTTGCAGCAGTTCGGCTAAATGAATTGATTTCC
>JAOAPG010000224.1 GCA_025462785.1 Acidobacteriaceae bacterium | reverse complement strand
GTGCGAAATCACCCTTTTCGCTGTCCAGAATGTCCCCGGCACCTTGCATCATCTCGGCACGTTCGGCAAAAGATACATTGCGATACTCATGGACTTACAAAAGAATCGCATTGGGATTGAGAGAACTTTCACGCTTTTGACACTCCCCTTTGGGGAGAAATCACAAGACCATTCATGTGTTGACGCCGACTATCGCCTCTATAATTCAGCTAACCGTCCTGTACAGGGAAGCACAGCACTGCGAACATCGCGCAACGAGGCTGTCTTCGGTCGGCAGTTGGTCGCTGACCTTGAGGTCCCCATCTGGTGATCTCGCTGGCGTTTCGATGCGAGAATAGAGAAGAGAATCCTGTGCGCCTGACATGAAGACATTATAAATGTCGTATTTTCACGAAACCCAGACGTCGGCCAGCAGCTTCCGAAGACGAGCAGCGGGAACGAGCGCCTCCGGATTGGTCCCGATAAAAACGCGTTGTATTGAGTGATCTGGCCAACCCTTGTTAGCCTTGGCGCACCCCTTTTCCGAAATACGGGGCAACGTTGTGCCCGCACTCCACCTCTGTCCAATTAACGCAGCGGTCTGAACTCCGCGCGGATTCATGGCATGGATAGCACTGCGTCAAAAAGCAGAATTAGGCAAGAAATTGGCACCTGTAGGCTTGAAGTTTCATCAGTATAGAAGATGTCAACTCTCGCTGCACAGAGGTTTTAATGAAATATCACACCCTGGGCCAAACCGGCCTCCTCGTATCTGAACTCTGCCTCGGCACAATGACCTTCGGATCGAATGAAGGAATATACAAATCCATTGCAGGAGTTGAGCAGAGTACCGCTGACCAATTTTTGAAGGTCTCGTTTGATGCTGGCGTTAATTTCGTCGATACCGCTGACGTGTACACGGACGGAGAATCAGAGAAGACTCTCGCTCGAGCAATCAAAAATATTGGGATTGCCCGCAAGGACATCGTCGTTGCCACCAAGGTGTACGGTAGGACGGGTCCCGGTCGTAACGACGTAGGTGCCTCGCGCGGCCACATCATGGACGCGATTGAGGACTCTCTTGAGAGGCTCCAAACCGACTACATTGATCTTTATCAAATCCATGCCTCGGACTCGATTACTCCGATTGAAGAAACTCTTCGCGCCCTCGATACTCTCGTTTCGCAGGGGAAGGTCCGCTATATCGGCTGTTCCAATTGGTACGCTTGGCAGATTATGAAGGCTCTGGGAATCTCCGAATCGAAGAACCTGGCACGATTCGATACCTTGCAGGCTTACTACTCTATCGCTGGACGCGATCTCGAACGGGAAATCGCTCCTTTGCTAAGAGACCAAGGCACAGGCTTGCTTGTTTGGAGCCCTCTGGGGGGTGGACTCCTGTCGGGAAAATACTCACGCGAAAACCAAAAGCCGGAGGATTCGCGCCGTTCTTCGTTCGACTTTCCAATCGTCGACAAGGAGCGCACTTGGCGCATTCTTGACGTTCTCCGTCCTATCGCTCAGGCCCACAACACGGGAGTTGCAACCCTCGCGCTCGCGTGGATTCTCGAAAAACCGTTCGTCACTTCTGTAATCATCGGTGCCAAACGGATCGACCAGCTTCGACAGAATCTGTCCGCCGCCGATCTCCAACTGACCGAAGACGAGGTCAAGAAACTTGACGAAGTCAGCGCACTTCCACCCGAGTACCCCGGCTGGATGGTTCCGTTCCAAAACGTGAACCGTCTTGCCAACGTTCCTCGCTTTTGAAGCGCGCAAAACTCATAGTTACGACTGCAAGAGATTCCGTCCCAAGATGCTGGAGGGTTTAATGACGCCATTCACTTCGATTTTGGAAGAGCACCGTCGGAAATGGTGTCACTGCTCTTCTTCCCTGACCGGCGAAGAAGGCCTGTGACCGTCCATCCTAGACGGTGTGAAATTGATCCGCGCTAATCGATCCCCTCCGCACCGGCATGTCGATACAGGGCGATGGTTGAGGCATGCGTGATTGCAGTTCTTGAGAAGATTTCCAAGTTGGGTTGGTTAGCTACAGTTTACAGCATCGCAATATTTTCGACATTGCGTTCGGTGCTGACAGTGTCTGGAAGAGGGATCGGTACTCAATGGGAGCGAAATTCACTGTTGTGAATCTGATGAACAGAGTTGCGCTGTACAACTTCCTTTCAAGTTTCTCGGGCACACACTTCGTCACGCCGAGGACCGCCCAAGGAGAACTCACTTTCCATTTCTAGCTCCCGCAATACACATCGCGATACGCATTAACGTTGTCTACGACGTACTTCGGGGGCCGTCCGTGCTCTTTCCATGTCGTTGAAAGTACTTATAACCCGCTAACAACGAAGGCAGAGGTCATGAAATCGCGAAATGAAGTTACACGTGCACCGGGTACGCCAAAGATTCAAACCTAACTGAAAATTTGCGCCAAAGTCGTTGCGGAAACGAACGTTTGCGTACCGATCTCTGTTTGCGGTGAAAACTTACCGATGGACGCACGGGCTCGTTGTGTTTAACACGTGGCTAGGAATTTATTCAGCCCGGTTGAATACCATTCTCGACAGACCCATCCCAAAAAACTAATTCTCGAGCGATTAGCTACTTTCCGTCGCAAAAGTGAGGTGTGAGAGGAGCGTAAACGGCGGGGCAGGAGCGGAGGGTGGGAGCCAGAACGTTCAGTTTGGCAGTGGTATTCAAGAAAGTAATAAAACATTTTTAAGACATATTGTTTTGGATGGGAACGGTGGTTAGGATGACGGCCATGATCAAACTACGTCATCAACAACCGTCGCTGTGGCATCGAGGTCTAGCCGAGGAGCTCGAGGGGTTGTGGGAACCGTGGATGCGGCTGGTGGACGAGCTCCTGGAAGACGAGCAACTTCTGGACACGGTGTACGAAGCCCAAGAGGAACGCCATCCGCAAAGTCGCAGCCGTGGCCGGATGCAAACGCCCGCGGAAGTATTGTTACGCTTGCTGTTGTTGAAGCACATCGGGAACTGGAGCTATGACGTGCTGGAGCGAGAGGTACGAGCCAATCTGGTGTATCGCGCCTTTACACGGATCGGAGATGAAAAAGTTCCGGACGCCAAGACACTGGCCCGGCTGGGGCAGTTGATCGGGGCGAAAGTCATTGAGCAATTGCACCAGCGGGTGGTGGAACTAGCGCAGGAGCAAGGGGTGGCGCAGGGACGGAAGCTGCGGGTGGATACGACGGTGGTGGAAACCAACATTCATTATCCGACGGACAGCAGCTTGTTGGAGGATGGCACGCGGGTACTGACGCGCACCATGAAGAAGATCGAGTCCAAGACGGGAGGTCTGAAACGCAAGGTGCGGGATCGCATGCGCAGCATCCGCAAGCGGGTCCTGGCGATTGCCTTATCGACCCCGGCTGTTGGGGCCGCCCGGAGAAGAACGGAGAAAGCGGCAGTATCGGGAGCGTGGTCGCTCGCGTTCTCCTCACCGCGAACCCATCGGTCTACCCCCTGCACGAGTCGATCGCACACTGTTGGAGAGAGAAGGAAATGATCCAGCCGCATCCCCTTGTCTAAAAGCCACCCCCGATTACGCTCATAGTCCCAGAACGTCCAGAGCGGCCACTCGGGTTGCAGTGGAGCGTCCGTCCAGCCCTGAGCTAGCAGCCGAGCATACGCGTGGCGACTCTGAGGTTGAATCAATGCGTTGTTATCGAGAGATCGCGTTGGATAGATGTCCTGCACAGTCGGTACGACGTTGTAATCGCAAAGACGACAGGCACTTCTATGCCGAGAAGTTAGCGAAGTGGAACGCAACCATTGAGCCCGAAGTAAACTACCTCGAATCCACGCGTTCTTAGTCGTTTCACAAAAAATCCAGCTATCCAGCCATTAGGAGAGCAGTTTCAATTTGCGTCAGCGTTTCGGTATCGTAACAACCTTCTCGATACCGCTATTCCTTTCGCCAATGTCTTTGAACTGTTGCCGTGGACAAGCTCATAGACACTAGCACGGCGATTGTCGCCGGCGTTGGTAACAAATCCCACGAACGCTAACTCAGAAGTTAATACAGAAAACACCTGATAATCTCACTTTTGAATTTAGTGTAGAAACAGAGCACAATCGATCGTAACTATTACTTTGGAGTGGATGGATTATGTCTTCGCCGAGTCTTTCATCTCCTGAGCCCACAGCATGGAAAGCGCTGTACAAAGCTGCTCTTTTCGAAATGGATTGTGCGAAACGCCCCGATCGCATCGCAAAAGCAGAGAAGGCCCTTGTAATCCGGGCACGAGAATTGTTTAAGGCAAACGGTGATGACCGCGAGGAGAAGGAAGCGTTGGACGACGCAATGTTCGCCTTGCATGCATTTGGGAATGTTTGGCGGCGGAAATCACGTTCGCAGTTTCGGACCCCCGAGGACGTCGAAGGTCCTAAAAGCCACAAAGTGAAATTCGTCTCGGGCACGATGTTCGACGTCCCTTGATTTTCAGAGTATGCAAACCGAAACCTCCTTCTCGGAGCGACTCGCGAAGAATGCTTGGTCTCGTTATGTTGTCGCGCTTGTGACAATCGCAATTTCGCTCGTGACTTGCCTCGCGCTGAACCGTTTTCTCGCCGATCAATTCGCGTACGTACTTGTGTTTCCAGCACTAGCATTTGCCTCTTGGTACTGTGGGTTGGTGCCATCAATCTCCGTCATTATTCTTGGTTTCGTTGGTGTCCAGTATTGGCAAGTCCGGCCGACACATTCACTTCAAGTTTCCAGAACTACATATTCCATTGAATTTTTCACGTTCTTGTTGGCCTGCGGCCTTGTCGCTGTGATTGGAGCAGCATCGCGGCGAAATAATGAGAAACTGCAAGCGGCGCAGGGAGAGCTGGAAGAACGAGTTAAAGAACGCACAGCAGAACTCGATATTGCGAATCGGGGTCTACGTGAACTTAGCGGACGTTTGCTCCAATCGCAGGATGATGAGAGACGCCGCATCGCTCGCGAATTGCACGATAGTGTGGGCCAGATATTAGCAGCTTTGATTATGAACCTATCCGCTGTGCGGACTGATATGGAACGACTTGCTAAGACAGCCAATACGCTTACGGATACCGAAGCTTTGGTTCAGGAGATGAGTAAAGAGGTTCGCACCATTTCTCACTTGTTGCATCCGCCTTTGTTGGATGAAGCAGGGCTCTCATCGGCTATTCGTTGGTATGTAGAGGGATTTTCGCAACGCAGCCATATTGAAGTAAATCTGGAGTTTCCTGACGAGTTTGGACGGCTCACACGGGAAATAGAAACAGCTATTTTTCGAACTGTACAGGAATGTCTTACAAACATTCATCGTCATTCCGGTAGTCCCATCGCGAATATTCGCATTTGCCGCTCTAATAATTCAGTTCACGTGGAAGTGGAAGACAGGGGCAATGGCATAGCTCCAGAAAAACGACAGGAGATGGGCTCAGGCGGTACCCCAGGAGTTGGAATCAGAGGAATGAGAGAAAGGCTGCGACAACTGGGTGGTACTTTGGAGATCATTGCTAACGGCAAAGGCACAATAATCGTAGCCGAGTTGCCGATTGCGAGTAGTTCCTCAACGGTCGCTGCTTGACGCAAGGATTATTCGGGACATCAATACGGCGGGCTGGCGAGTTAATTCCAATGAACATCGGGGAAGATGTTTCGGACTCCATAAGTCTGTGGCGCACCATAGTCAATCTCGCCCCAAGGTTAGGATCCCCTTCTTTGGGATATCCCGCAGAGTGTCGAACAGAAACGCGGTTTAAAGATACGGGTGAGAACCTAAATGCAACTTTCCAACGATAACCTCTAGTCAGCACCTCGACGGCTTGGCGGGAGATGGGGGCTCCGAGGGCCATATTCCTCAATCGGCGCGTGTGCTCACGAAGGGCTGCGTTGAGTTCTGCAAGGACCTCGTTTAACTCGGGGCTCTCGGGGAGTGCGACCGCTCGGGCGCACAATTCTTTTATCCGATCTGTGAGTCGCTGATCCAGCGTCGTTGAATGGGAACTGGTCAGCTTCTCATAATTGTACAAAGGGTTCGATACGGTACATTT
>JAOAPG010000365.1 GCA_025462785.1 Acidobacteriaceae bacterium | reverse complement strand
TCATGATCGGCATGCAAAATTAAAGCAATATCAAGAGCGCGCTCGGCAGTCTCCGAGGGACGAGTGCCATTCAGTTGCAGCAAAAAGTTTGCCGAGTGCGAAAGCGAGCGATCAGCTTCGACAACATTCTTTCCTTTCCGAATGCGGTCGTAGGCAGCAACAATCATTGCGATTTGCGACGTCAAGCGGATCGACTTCCTCACGTTGGCATCGTGATCATTTAGCTTTTCATCGGGATCGTAGAAAGAAAGCGCCGAGACAGCAGTGCGGAGCACGTCCATCGCGGGAACGTGCTTGGGGGCGGTGCGCAGGAGATCGAGGATCGCCGGATCAAGCTTGCGCTCTTCCGCCAAACGGGCTCGTAAATCCTTGAGTTCGCTTGCGCTCGGCAGCCGTCCATTCCAAAGTAGGTAACAGGTCTCTTCAAAGTTGGAGTAGTCGGCCAGTTGATGGATGTCGATGCCCCGGTATGCCAGAACCCCCTGCTCGCCATCGATATAGCAAACGCCGGATGTAGTAGCAACCACTCCTTCCAAACCTTTAGGAGCCTGCATGGTGGTAAGGCTGGGCATGTTACCTCACTGGATTCGATTTCGTTGTGGCCGCACGGAAGGGGAGAACGCGCTGTCGCAACTAACTTTTATACGCCAAAAGTGCTAACTTTCCAACCCACTGAGGGACATGGCCCAGCCTTCTGGATTTTTATACTGACGTTTTGGTTCATCATTAATCTTCATGCTTGGTTTTCTTTGGCCCCAATTTCATTCCCAGGTAATCGTTAGCACCTACGGCTTCTGCGTGGGCCTGATTAGAATTTCGCTTACAAACGATTGCGGCGACTGGGTCACTATCATCTTCACGGTGTGAGCGACATCTTCCGGCTGCAGCATCTTTCTCGGGTCTTTGCCTTCGTGCGGACTCAATTCCGTATTCACCGATCCTGGGCAAATCACGGATACTCGAATGTTGTGGGGGCGCAATTCTTCTGCAATCGAATAGCTCAACCCGTTCAATCCCCATTTCGAGGCGGCGTAAGCGGCTCCGTTCGGAAGAGGGTTCTTCCCGGCAAGCGACGAGACGTTGATAATGTGCCCGCTACGCGCGCCAATCATCATTGGAACAAAGCTTCGCACGCAGTAGTAGACTCCGCGCAAGTTCGTATTCAACACTCGGTCCCACGCGTCTGGGGGCATCTGGTGCAAAGGACCTCCGAAGCCGCCGATGCCAGCGTTATTGACGAGAATGTCCAGACGCCCGAATTCATGCTCAACTTCTCGGGCGACACTTTCCACGGAGTGCAAGTCGGTAACATCGCAAACCGCGACCTTGGCTTTCCCGCCTGATTGCGATATGGCCTTTGCTGTGGATTCGAGATGCTCTTTGGTGCGGCCACCAAGAATAACCACTGCTCCCAGATTAGCCAGCTTTGAGGCAATGGCAGCACCAATGCCGCGTCCAGGGCCGGTGACCACCGCTACTTGCTTGATTAACGTTTTTTTATCTTCCGTGCTAGGGAAGTTTTGCGTATTGGCCAATGTTTTGCTCCTTCAAGTTCGCTCCAACGCCTTTGTTTAATGGTTGGAGCGAGGATTAACGCAAAGTCTGAGTTGTGCATCTAATAATCATGGTAAGTTGATGCGGGAAAGCAGCTTGCGTAAGTGAGAGTAGATACTTATAATCCCGCTCACCGGAATATCGTATTCACTCTCATGATGTTATTACCAGGGGTGAGGTTTTCCGGGGGGCGGTAGGCGATATCGCCGATGTTTGCAGCCGGCAAAGAGCACGCTAAAAGCTGAACCGGATTTGTCGTTGATTTCCAGATCGATTCCCCATATTCCAAGGAGCTAATTCTAATGAAGACGAGTTTAGTGGCGATTGTGCTTGCACTAGCTGGGTTCGCCTCTGGCCTGCAGACCACAACGCCGCAGTCGCCAACGGCGACACCCCAAGCCCCCGCGCCAGCGCAACAGAAGAAAGAAATCAAAGACCCGGCCGAGTATAACGCGTACGTAAACGCGGTCCAGCAGAAAGATCCTGCGGCCAAGATCAGTGGCCTTGAAGCCTTCGTGACGCAATATCCCAACAGCGTTATGAAAGAGGACGCCCTTGAAGCATTGATGGGCGCTTACCAGCAGACAGGGAATCAGCAAAAGATGGTGGACGCGGCTCAGCGCGTTCTGCAAGCCAACCCGAACAGTTTGCAAGCGCTCGCCCTTTTGACTTACAACGCGCGCGCCAACGTAGAAGCGGGGAAAGATCCGCAGAAGAATTTGGCCGATGCTTCACAATACGGAACCAAAGGCCTGCAAGCACTGCAAAGCGCCCAAAAGGCCGATGGAATGGCAGACGCGGATTTCGCAAAGCTGAAAACCCAGGCGGGCATCATCTTTAACGGAGCTGTAGGGTTTGCGGCCCTGCAAAATAAGGATTACAAAACCGCTCAACAAAATTTGCGGGCAGCAGTTGAAGGCGAGCCGAATGATATTCGGAATGTTTATCCGCTAGCGCTGGCGTATCTGACAGCAACTCCTCCAGACAACGTCAACGGACTGTACTTCATTGCACGAGCCGCCAATTTGGCAGCAGGTTCGCCCGGACAAGCGCAAATCGAAGCCTACGGCAAGAGTCAGTACAGCAAGTACCACGGTTCCGATCAGGGATGGACCGACGTTCTGGCTGCTGCCAAGACTAATCCATTACCTCCTTCCGGATTCACCATCACTCAGTACGTACCACCGACTCCTGCCCAGCAGGCGCATGACCTTGTGAATGGAAAGACTCCCGACGATATAAAGAAGCTGAGTTTCGCCGATTGGGAACTCGTGCTGTCCGCCGGTTCGCCTGAGGATGCCGAGAAGGTTTGGAGCGTCATCAAGGGCGTTCCCCTGCAGATGGAAGCGACCGTGATCCAGGCCGCTCCGACGGAAGTTCGGGTTGCCGCCAGCCAGGATGACATCGACCAAAAGCGGGCTGATATCGTGGTTACAATGAGTGGCCCGATTCCCGCTCGATTGATGCCTAAAGAAGCTGGAACCTTCGACTTCCAAGGAACTCCGCAATCGTATGTGGCGAGCCCGTTCGTAATGACGATGGACAACGGAGCGCTTCTGAAAGCCGCTGCGCCCGCAAAAAAGCCCACAGCACATCATCACACGACGCCTTCCAAGCAGTAGTACATCTACGCAGCCATATAGCTTAAAAACGCAGCCTTAGGGCTGCGTTTCTTTTTGGTGCCGGGAAAATCCAAGTCTAACCGCTGGTGATTGAGAGGCACATCAGGTGTGAAAACCGCGGACTCCGAGGCGGGACTGCAGTTGCTTACGGTAACGTCGGCTCAACCGGAGCCTGGCGCCATCGTTAAGCACCACCTCGTATTCGCCGTTCTCGTTGAGCTTTAAACTGCGGACTCGATCTAGTTTTACTATGGTCGACCGGTGAATGCGGCAAAAGATGTCATGGTCTAAATCTTGATCAAGGTCCGACATGCTGCGCCGTAAAAGGTGCGTTTTCGCTCCCACGTGCAGACAGGAATAGTAGTCCGCAGCCTCAATCCAATCAATCTCGGAGATTTTCACAAACGAGATTTGCCCTGCGCTCTTTACAGCCAAACGCTCCAAAATTGGAGGCACATTCCCGGTACGCGCGATTCTCTCCTTAGCACGCCCGAGTGCGCGACCAAATCGAGCGTTATCGAACGGCTTCAGAAGGTAATCAAGCGCTCCCGCTTCGAATGCGCGCAGAGCGTATTGATCGTGAGCCGTAACAAAGACGACAGCAGGAGGTAGATCTCCACCTAGCACTTCGAGAACGTCAAACCCATCGCACTCCGGCATCTGTACATCAAGAAAGAGCAAGTCCGGCCGCGCTCTGCGAATTTCTGTCAAAGCCACCGTCCCGGAATCGCATTCACTGACGATTTCAATCTCGGGATCGAGCCGCAATAATACGGAAAGATTGCTGCGCGCGAGAGGCTCGTCGTCGACAATCAGGACCCGTATCTTTGCGGGGCGTACCTCGAGGTTCACCCATCACTCCTTGAACGGCAGGGAAAGTAATACCTCTACGCCGCCGGATTTCTGATTCTGAATGCTGAATTGGAAGCCGTCTCCATAGAGGCCTTGCAGGCGAGTTCGCACGTTGACGATCCCGATTCCAGAATGGCCTTGTTCCCAGTCAGCACCCAGACTGGGGCCGTCATTCCACACGCTGAGCGTGAGCATGCCATGGGATCGAACTGCGGTAATCCGAATCACACCGCCCTGTACTCGTTTCGAGACGCCATGTTTCACTGCGTTCTCCACCATAGGCTGCAAAATTAAACTAGGAACATGTGCTGCAAAAAGGTCCCTGGGAACATCCACGCTGAACTGAAGGCGCTCGGCAAATCGCACTTTCTGAATATCCAGATACCTTTGTGCGAACTCCAACTCCTCTGCCAACGGAACCTCCTGCCGATCAGAATCTTTGACCACCCGGCGCAAAAATTCGCTCAGGTCGGTAATCATACTCACGGCCGCGTCATTTCTTCTCTCCCGAACCAGGCCAGCGACGGCATTGAGCGAATTGAACAGAAAGTGTGGCTCGATTTGCCTCCGCAGCGAGTTGAGCTGCGCCTTCGAGAGTTGCTCGTTGAGACGCGCAGTCTCGGTTTGTTGACGCGCTAATCGCTTTTGGGATTCCAGCATGTAGCTGATTAGAATGATGGCCCCGTAAAGGATCAAATAGGAGAGCAGGCCGTTGTAGAACTTGAGCAGCCAAAGATATGCAAATGATTCTGAGCCCGGCGGCTTCGCCCACGGATTTAGCAACTGTTCGAGCGCAGCGATCCAAGCTGCGGAAACCAGGCCGATTCCAACGCAGGCGGCAAGGTGCGTGCCCCATGCCGAGAAACTTCGCCACTGCACCGGAGGATATTGGCGGCCTAGCCTCAACACAAGCGGCGTGGCTAGCGCCCACGGCAGCCACGAAAGAAGCAGGGTCAGGAACAGCGACGTCCACGCGTGGTGCATCCCTTCAGCGCGCATCACGACCACATTCTGAGTCGCGTCAAACAGCCCGACACCAGACCAAATGGCCGCAATCCAAATCCATCTTGGCGACTCGGCGCGTGTGCGGATGGACTCCATACGGAGAATCGTATTCTACGACTCTGCCCGAGACGACAACAATGCAGCCAATCGCCTGCCCTATGCAGCGGACGGTCTGGTCTTACGAAGAGTGCGGCGCGATACTGCTCCGCATGATCGCAAAAATGATAGCCCTACTGGTCAGTGTGATGGTTCTATTGTCTTTGATCGCCTTCGGCCAAAACCCGGCAGCGCCGGGTTCCGACCCGCAATATACCAGCGATGCCCAAATGAAGCTCCCCGAGCATTATCGCGAGTGGGTGTATCTGACAACCGGGTTCGACATGAGTTACAACCCCGCGACGCAGATGGCCGACCATCACATGTTCGACAACGTGTTTGTAAATCCTGAATCGTACAAAGCATTCATGGAAACGGGTACTTGGCCGGACAAAACGATCCTAATCCTTGAAGCTCGCGGCGCTGAGGGCCGGGGATCAATTAACCAGAAAGGAAACTACCAAGGGACCGACGTTATGGCGATTGAGGTCCACGTAAAAGACGAAGCGCGATTTCCGGGAAAGTGGGCCTTCTTTGGCTTTGATGACAGCAAGACGGCGAAGATGGTGCCAACCACCGCTTCCTGCTACAGCTGTCACGCCGAACATGCGGCCGTGGATACAACATTTGTCCAGTTCTATCCAACCCTTCTTCCAATTGCGAAGAGCAAGAGCACGCTCAGCGAGTCATACAAGAAGGAGCATGTGGCGTCGGTACAGAAATAGCTATTCTTGCAATTCTTATCGCGTCGCCTTCTTTTCGTAGGAGAGTGGGCGTGCACTCCGCGGAGGACGCTTGCTGCCGTCGCGAAGTTGGCGCACATCGATTTTTAGCTCGCTTATGGTACGGCTCAACGTGTTGCGATGCATCCCAAGTTGACGGGCCGCGCGGCATTGGTTGCCTTTGTTCTCCTGCAGTACGGTGAGGATAAATCTCTTCTTGAATTCGCGAACAGCCTCGGAGTAGAGGATGTTGCTTTTGTACATCTGCATGATAAGTGCTTCAAGCTGATCTCTCACGTTATCTCTCTTTCCAAAACTTGTGTTAATAAGGTTGCGCTGAAAGCTTGTGCTAAAAAGCATGCGCCTGATTTCACCAAACG
>JAOAPG010000342.1 GCA_025462785.1 Acidobacteriaceae bacterium | reverse complement strand
GTCCAAATTGAACCTACCCTGGCCGCGTTTCTAGTGATGTTTTTTTCCATGGCGGTGGACTTCTGGCGATCCCGCGCCTTGGCAAGAATCGCGAAGAAATATGACAGTCAAGCCTTGGAAGCCGATGCCCTTCATTTCTCCACCGATATTTGGTCCAGCGGAGTCGTGGTTATCGGCTTGCTCCTGGTTCTCATAGGACGCAAGTTTGGAATCGGATGGTTGCGTGACTCCGATCCGATCGCCGCGCTCTTCGTGGCGGGAGTCGTGGTGTACGTGAGTTCAAGGCTCGCCCGCAAAACGATAGACGCTTTGCTAGATGCTGCGCCTGCTGGAGTACGCAATAAGATCATCGCCGCGGTCAGAAACGTAGACGGATTGCTGGAAGTGAATCAGGTACGAATCCGTCGGGCTGGCAACCGATACTTTGCCGACCTCTCTATCGGACTTGCACGCAACGTAACCTTCCAGCGCTCGGAGCAGGTTGCCGATGCCGTAACTGAAGCGGTCCAAAATGTCCTGCCTGACGCCGATGTGGTCGTGCGTTCTGTCCCTCGTGCTGGGTTTGGCGAAAATATATTTGATCGCGTGCGCGCTGTTGCTACGAGAAAGAATTTCAATGTGCACGACGTGAGTATTCAGGATCTTCACGGAAAACTTCACGTCGAACAACACCTCGAACTCGATGAGCGCCTCAGCCTCAAGGAAGCCCACGATCAGGTGACTTTGCTTGAAGCAGAAATTCAACAGGAAGTCCCGGAGATTTCTTCCATCTTGACCCATATTGAAAGTGAGCCCGCGACGATTGAAACTGGAGACGAGGTCGTCAGCGATGCTACCTTAGAGCGAAATTTGAAAGCCGCCGCCACTGAATTTCCAGAAATTCTCGATATGCATGATATCGAGATAAGGCGCGTGCGTGGCCGGCTCTACGTTTCCTGCCATTGCACCTTTTCAGACGACTTGCCGCTCTCTCGTGTGCACGACATTTCCACGGAACTCGAGATACGCTTCAAGCAAGAAGCTCCGGATCTGTTCCGCGTACTTATTCATCCTGAACCGGTCACAGATAATCGGAGATAGACATGGCCACAGCCGCCCGAGCCACTTGGACTGAGAAGCAACGCTTCACCTGCGCTGCCACCAGCGGCCACACTATTGTTGTCGATGGAGACAAAGAAGCCGGCAATAGTCCGATGGAGCTGGTTCTAACCGGACTCTGCGCCTGTACTGGGTACGACGTTGTAAGTATTCTGACGAAGAAGCGTGAGCCATTTACCAGCCTCGAGGTGCGCGCCGAAGCGGAGCGGGCTGCCGCACCTCCAACTGTTTATACCGACATTCGTTTGATCTATCGCGTGGGAGGAAATGTCTCCCACAAATCCGTGGAAGACGCGGTCAGGTTGTCAGAAGAAAAGTACTGCTCAGTTGCAGCAATGCTTCAGAAAACGGCAAAGATCAGCTTTGAAATCGAATACGCGGAGTAAATAAACTGCCAATCCGACCGGAATTGTTTCCACAAACGAAGCAGGGGAAGGAACGGGATTTTATCAAAGTGGTTGATCTGCGTGAATCAATCACCCTTCAAGTTGACCACCACCTCTTAAAATGTCGACACGGCCGGCGGGATCGCATCCTATTCGCGGATACCTCTACATAGCAGCCGCCACGTTCTTCTGGGGAATCTCCGCAACCATGGGACGGGCAGCTTTTACCGGCCGATTGCTGCCGGGCGGAAAAGCTCTCGGCTCCATCGATCCGCTCATTCTTGCTCAGAGCCGCACCACATTTTCTTTCTTCGCATTTCTTCTACTGCTTGTTCCGCGCCGGGGATGGAAACAATTCCGCGTTCCAGCGGCAGACTTCGGTCAATTGTTATTACTAGGTGTTCTCGGACTTGCTGCCTCCAACTATTTTTATTATTTGGCGATTCAGAAGACTAATGTCGCAACTGCGATCATCGTGCAATACACGGCACCCGTTTGGGTCCTCGCCTATATGGTTGCCCGTGGCCTGCAAAAGCCAACGCTGCAGCGAATAGCTGCTGTAGCTCTGGCCCTCACCGGCATCGGAATTGTGATTGGAATCTTTGGCTCGGGTGGCTTACGACTGAATATGGTTGGAGTAATCGCGGCGTTGACCGCAGCCGTGTCCTACGCCTTTTACAACATTGCAGGCTTCGGCTTACTAAAAAAATACGAACGCGGCACGGTGCTGCTTTACGGGACCTTCGCGGCGGCGCTGTTCTGGATCATCGTGAACCCGCCCACCAAGATCATCGAAGCGCACTACTCTTGGCAGCAGTGGCTCTTTCTAGTGACGTTTTCCATCGTCTCCATGCTTGTCCCGTTCTCTTTTTATTTCGCCGGGTTGCATCTGTTGGAGCCTACGCGGGCGGTCATTGTCAGCTGTTTGGAGCCGGTGTTTTCTATTTTGATTGCTGCTGTAGTGTTAGGCGAAGTGGTTCATCCGCTGCAGACGGTTGGAGTTCTTATGGTCTTGGCGGCAATCGTGGTAGTGCAATTGCCCGACAAGAAACAAGGAGCCGCCATGCCACCATTGGAGCCGATCGATTGAAGTCAGCGTCGTGAAGGGTAGACGGAAAGTTGCCGCTCGAAGCAGGATATCTGCCGCACCAATGAACTTGCGGCATTAATTCTTAATTGTCTTGCTGAGCGCGCATGAGACATTCGCAAAGCCAGCGTCTCATCAAGTCGAAGGATCCCTACCACCAGCTAAATCTCATCAACAACTGTCATTTACCCGCAAGTTCCAGCAAATGGAGGTACCGTTTCGCATGACTGACGTCCCTTCCGATTTGCTCACGCAATGCTTCCACAGAAGAGAATTTAATTTCGTCCCGCAACCGCTCCAGGAACGAGATCTCGACCGGAGTCTCCGCGGCGAGATCGATGGGATGGAAATTCAACAGGTGCGTCTCAATCGCAAAAGAGTCTTCCCCAAAAGTCGGTCGGTTGCCGATGTTTGTCACGGAATCGAAACATTCGTCGCCGATCTCCGTCCGCGTAATGTAGACGCCATCCTTCGGTACGAGTTCTTCGTAGCGGCTCAAGTTGATGGTCGGTACTGTGTACTTGGTGCCGTATCCGCGACCCCGGCCGGGGGTGGAAAGAATAGAAAAAGAACGGCCTAGAAGATGGCGCGCACGCCCTACTCGTCCGTCGCTCAGCAGATTTCGAATATGGGTGCTTGAAACCACTTCTCCGCGCAGCCGCATCTCCGAATAAACTTTGACTTCAAAGCCCATCTCGCGCCCGAACTCAGCCAGCATGTTCACGTCCCCTTCCGCTTTATGACCGAAGCGAAAGTTGTAGCCTTCGTGCACCTCACGAACCCGCAAGCGCTCCTTCAAAATATCGTGCGCGAATTGCCGGGGAGTCATGAGCGATAGGTCACGGGCGAACGGCAGCAGGAGGACCGCGTCCACGCGAGTGGTTGCGAGTAGGCGCAATTTTTCCGGAACAGGCGTGAGCAATTTCAATCCTGAGTCTGGGCGTAGAATCCGAGTGGGATGCGGTTCAAAGCTGACCGCCATCGATTTCGCGCCTTGTTCACGAGCGCGCTGCACGATTTCGTTAAGAACGTGACTATGCGCTCGATGGACACCGTCAAAGTTACCAACACTTACCAGCGTCGGACCGAAGTTGGCTGGGACCCCTTCTAATTTATGAAAAACTTGCATGATTCTGAGAAGATTTCAATCCAAGACTCTTATCGACCTTCACTCAAATCTCAAAATCCAAATTCATCCCGTCATACGACAGTCTGACATTTGGCGGCAGGGCTGCATTAGTTTCATCATGTGGCAAGTCGTGACAGATATGCGTAAAGAACGCCCGCTTTGGCTTCACCCGCTCCACAATCCGCAGCGAGTTCTCTACGGTCGAATGTGTGGGATGTGGCTTGTGCCGCAGGGCGTCGAGAAAAAGAACGTCGAGATCGCGCAGCTTTTCATAAGAAGCCTCAGGGATGGCGCTGTGATCCGTCAGATATGCTGCCGATCCGAAGCGGAACCCGTAGATTTCAGTTTCCCCGTGGATCACTGGGATGGGCTTAAACCGCGCGCCGAACAATTCCACATCCCCGGTGATCGAACGGAGCTCTACTTGCGGCAATCCTCCAAACTTGTAATTTGCGTCAAAAATGTAACGAAACATATTGCGGATGAAGTCGACTGCTTCAGGGCGTGCATACAGCGGTAGCTTGTTTGGTTTGTGCAGATAGCTGATCGGGCGCAGGTCATCGATTCCGAGAATGTGATCGGCATGCGTATGCGTATACAGAACCGCATCCAGTTGATGAATATCTGCACGGATCGCTTGTTCCCGAAAGTCAGGAGTGGTATCGATCAGAACGGACCGGCCTCGGTATTCGATCAACACCGAAGGCCGAAGGCGCCGGTCGTGCGGATCAGAGGAATGGCACACCGCGCAATCGCACCCGATAGTCGGCACGCCCATGGACGTTCCGCTGCCCAACACCGTGAGCTTTGCCTTCATCGTATGAGAGATCCCGCGCCAGATGCCGGAGTCTGTGGCGGACGGGACAATGCGTTCGTTACCTCAACGTAAGCCATGCGCAATTCATAAAGCGCATTTTGCAGAAAGTTCGCTTCCGTGCTGGTGAGGTTACCCTTGGTCTTTTCTGACAGCAAACTGATCGTATCGATGGTCTGCCGTGCGCCAATAATATCGAGCCGGGGTTGACCGCCTTCTTCCTGCATGAGGCCAAGTTGCATCATGGCCGTCATATAGAGCGAGGCGAGGAATCGCTCGAAGGTCATCTCCAGATCTCTGGCGGAGCGGCCACTCATTTCTACGCGTTTGTCCATATCTTGCGAAGACTCTAGGTAAGCATCGGCCTGCTCTTTCTGCTCAGCGGCAGTTGGTGCCGGCGGGATGGCCGAATCCTGGCCTGCGGGCGCCGATTGCGGTGCTTGCGGCTGCGGTGAAGGAGCGTCACTCGATGTGCGAACTGGCGCGGCTGGTGTGCTGGTTGAAACCCTCTCCTCTGAAGACGACTCCCTGCGAACTTCACCCTCAGGAGTGAATAGACGGCGATCAGTTACGGTAAAGCTTTCCTGTTTTTTCTCGGCCATGATCTCTTCCTTGATAGGTCTTAAAAAATATTAGCGAACGGCAAATTCGCAACTCTCAGTTTTGCGCCGTTTGCATGAAGCTCGTCGCCCGGCTTTTCTACCTCTCGACGGATATATCCCAGTGCCACTGAGCGCTCCCCGCTTGCAACCGGTAGCACAGCGGAGCTGGTGACCTCGCCAACTTGTTTTCCGTTAGCTTCAATCTTTGTCCCTGGTGCAGGCAGCAAACCTTCTACTTCAAATCCCGTGAACTTACGGTGAACATTTCCTCTGGAACGAATGCGCTCAACGATCTCCTGTCCGACGTAGCACCCCTTGGTGAAGTGTAAAGCGCGTTTCTGTTCGGTTTCCTGCGGCAGGTCGCGTTCCCGAATATCTTGACCATAGCGTGGAATTCCAGCAGCAATACGAAGCAAATCAAGTGCTGCCGCACCCACTGGAGTAGCTCCCGCCCTGATTAGCGCATCCTGCAATGACGGAACGTTCTCCGGTGCCAGCCAAAGCTCGTAAGCCTCCAGAGCCGGATTGTCCTTGCGAACCACGGTCAAAATAATGTCGTTCCACGATGCATCTGTGAGCTGCAGGAACTCCAGCCCCGGCACATCTATGGCTGCGGACTTGAGAACCTCTCGGCTTGTCGGGCCCGCGATTCCAATAGCGCTCAGCTTGTCGGCGAGACTCGCGACTTCCACATCGTCCATGATGATGTAACGATCGAAAAGCGCGAGTACAGTCTGGAGTTGCGATTGGTCAGTATCGACCATTAAAGAGTCGCCACGGTTAAGGGCATACAGATCACCGAGAATTCGGCCCTGCGGATTGAGCACAAACCCATACACACCACGATTGACGAAAAGATCACGCACGTTATTGGTGATCATGCCATTAAGCCAGCGCACCCGGTCGCGGCCCGTGAGAGCAATCTTCGCCCGCGAGTTTAGGTCATAGACTCCGCATGTTGTCAGCAATGTCTGGAACTCAGCGGCCACGTCCCCGGAATCAAGAGGCGCAATGCTGCTTACGCTCGAAACTGACTGCTCATCATGAGAGGCTGGTGAACTCATACCTAATATCGATTATAGCGAAGGCCCGAACGACTCGTGTGAGCTGCTCCTTCTAACCTGAATCCGTAAGCGTTCAGACAGAATGACAATTCTTGCAATTGCTTGTAACCTTTTCGCGTGCCTAACCCAAAACGCATTGCTGTCATTCCAGGCGACGGAATCGGACCCGAGGTCATGCCCGAGGCAGTCAAAGTCCTCACCGCTTCCGGCGCAAACCTCGAGCTGTCGCATTTCGATTGGGGCGCTGATCGTTTTCTAGCGGAAGGCGTGACCGTCCCGCAGGATGGTTTCACTGCGCTTGATCGCGATTTCGATGCCATACTCGTCGGAGCTTTTGGTGATCCGCGTGTGCCATCGAACATTCATGCGAAAGAAATTCTGCTCGGCATGCGATTCAAGATGGATCTCTACGCGAACGTGCGTCCCGTGCGTCTGCTGGATTCTTCATTGTGCCCGCTCAAAGGAGCGACCCCGGCCGACATCGACTTTGTTGTGATCCGCGAGAACACTGAGGGCATGTATTCAGACGTGGGTGGAGTGTTCAAACAGGGCACGCCGGATGAAATCGCTGTGCAGGAAGACATCAACACACGCAAAGGTGTTGAACGAATTGTTCGTTATGCGTTTGATTATTGCGAGCGTCACAGCAAACATGATGGCACTCAACGTGAGCGCGTCCTCATGTGTGATAAATCCAATGCCATGACTCATGCTGGAGGCTTATGGCAACGCGTGTTCAAAGAAGTTTCCGAAGAATACCCGCAAATCACGACCCAACACATGTACGTGGACGCGCTCTGTCTACAGATGGTGCGTGATCCCCGCCAGTTCGATGTCATTGTCACCAACAACATGTTCGGAGACATCATCACCGATCTTGCAGCAGGTCTGCAGGGCGGCCTTGGCATGGCGGCCAGCGGCAATATTCATCCGGGGAAGACTTCCATGTTTGAACCTGTCCATGGTTCGGCGCCTCCGATCGCGGGGAAGAAGATGGCGAATCCTTTCGGAGCGATTCTGACCGCAGCGATGATGCTCTCGCACTTGGGCTTGAAAGAACAAGCGGAGAAGATAGAAGCCGCAGTGCTCGAAGCAGTGAAACAGAAGAGAACGACTCACGATCTGGGGGGCGCGTTAACGACGAGTGAATCCGGAGATTGGCTTGCGGAAAGGGTGGCAGTAGGCAGTGCACAATCGCGCTAATGTTCCCATGGGAACACTGCAAATCGTACAACTCTCGTGCTATCAGTGAGTTGCCGATTTGGGAACTGGAGCGTGCGGGGCAGACTCGTCGAATATTCCCATCTTGGTACAACTTGACCCCGTCGCATGTGGGTGTTAATTTCTGTTCCACGCATTAGCATTGAGGGGGCATCTGTCTGAGTCGGGGAGGGAAGAAGCGACAACGAGCCGGTGTTCTTTCGTCTACATGTTCCCCGGACTCATCCTCTATCGATCTCGCAACAACTAATCCTCCTGTGGACCATGGGCGGCGCGAGTTTCTCATTCGGTGCTGCCAGAGCGCTTCGGTAGCGGCTTTTCCCGCCAGCTTGCGCGCCTTATCTTGTGCCTATTCTCTCGAGCCTCAAGACTTGTCTTCAGCGGGAAGCAATGCCGAATTTCATCTGCATCCTCACTATCGGGCTCAGATGCCGCTCGATGCCACACTCCTAGAGACGAAGCCGGGCTTTGACCGTTTCGTCACGGAAAAATATCACGACCAAATCGCGGAGATTCTCGCGCGATGGAGTTCGAGTTCGTTGAACTCCGCTTCGGATATGAAAGCATTCGGAGAAGCCCTTGCAACGGATTTTTTGGGGTGTTCTCTTCGCCCTGTGGACTCCCGGATTGAGCGTTCTGACAAGACACTCGAAGTTCGCCGTAATACGTTCCCGAGCGAGGCTGCTCTTGGCCGGGATGCTTTCCTCGCGGAGTTGCAAGGGTTCCTCGGTACATTTGCGAACATCGTGACTGCTGAATTCCAAGTGACCAGTATTGACGCGAGATCCCAATCGTCGTCCGCGCTCGCGGAGCAACTGAGGACTCGAGTGCGGTACGAGTTGGTTGGTTCAGGTCGCGATTTCTATCGCGAACAGCGAGTGGGAGCGTGGGATCTCGAGTGGGTAACATCGGCTTCATTCACCAACGAATTTCGGATTCGTAAATGGCGGGTGCTTAACGAAACGCAGAGCCGGTCGCTGGCACCTTTCTATGTAGACACAGCCGCGCAGGCTCTTGGCGGAAATGTATCTTACTCGTCTCAGCTACTTCGCGGTGCTGACTATTGGCGGACGGTTTTCGACGGTGCGTGCGGTATCGATATATACGGGAATAATGGAGTCTCGGTTGGCGACATTGATGGAGATGGCTTCGACGATCTTTATGTGTGCCAGCCCGCGGGCCTTCCGAACCGGCTTTATCGAAATCGGGGAGACGGGACTTTCGAGGACATCACCGAAAAGTCCGGGCTGGGAATTCTCGATAACACTTCGTGCGCGCTCTTTGCGGACTTCGATAACGATGGCCGGCAAGATTTAATCGTCGTATGCACCAACGGCCCTTTGTTGTTTCTAAACGAAGCTGGCGGAAAGTTTCGTCGAAAGCCGGATGCATTTCAGTTCTCCACGCCGCCGCAAGGGACTTTCACGGGCGCCGCGGTTGCTGATTATGATCGCGACGGCTGGTTGGATATTTATTTCTGCCTTTATCTTTATTACCAGGGAACTGACCAGTACAACTATCCCTCT
>JAOAPG010000338.1 GCA_025462785.1 Acidobacteriaceae bacterium | reverse complement strand
ACATCGATCGAGAAATGTATTCCTTGTACCAGAATAATCACGATGAAACCTTTGATGACCAATCCGGTTCCACGGGCATTGCGGCCGCTACGCGCCTCATGAGCGGATGGGGCTTGAAGTTCTTCGACTACGACAATGACGGCTATCTGGACTTGTTTCTCGCCAATGGAAATCCCGATGATCTCATCGAATCGTTGCATCACGAGGTGAAGTATCGTGAGCAACTATTGCTATTCCACAATGCAGGCAAGGGTTTTCAGGATGTGAGCCAGCAAAGCGGCCCTGTGTTCTCCAAGTACTTGTCTGCCCGTGGAATGGCAATCGGCGATTTTAATAACGATGGCGCGGTGGATGTTCTGGTTTCCGTAAACGATGCGGCTCCACTTCTGCTTAAAAACAATGCGGGAACTCAGAATCATTGGCTGGGAATCAATCTCGTGGGAACGAAGTCGAACCGCGACGCAATAGGTGCGCGAATCACTTTTCAGTCGGCCGATCTGAAGGGTAGCAGAACGAAAGTTGGAGGAGGCAGCTATCTGTCGTCCCATGATCCACGCATGGTCCTTGGTATCGGGAAACGCACGAAGCTTGACTGGATCGAAGTGAAATGGCCGCTCCCCAGCGGAGCGACCGAACGATACGAGGATCTTCCCATCAACCGCTACATAACCATTATTGAAGGGAGTAGAAAGTGGACGTGAGGCTCGATTTTGGACAATACCCAAGTAACGACTCGTTCGTCTAATAAGTTATAACTGGCAACTTAGATAAAGCTATCACGCATGTTGGGCCCGCAAAGTAATTTGGTAGTTGTCCGAATTTGTAGCGGCTGGAAAACATACTGAACTCTCTATACGGAAACTCTTGACGGCTGAAAAAGACGGGATACGGGTGCTTTTAAGCTGACATTTCTTTAAACGCTATCTCGACTGAATGAGCGAGGAACACAGATGCGAAATGGCCGTCAAAATGGAACGCCCGCCTACAAGAAGATCCAAGCAACCATATTGAAGCGCGTAGATAGCGGACGGTTGAAACCCGGCGATGCAGTCGAGTCCGAACGGGAGTTAGCGAAGATTCATGGAGTCAGTCTCATGACGGCCCGCCACGCTTTAAGTGCGCTGGAACAGGATGGAGTCGTGCAGCGCCGACGCGGAGCGGGAACCTTTATAGCTCCGCCGAAAATTCACTTTAACAAGCTGATGGGTTTCAATGAGCTGCTAGCGGGACGAAATCTGGCTGCCAGTTCGAAGGTTTTGTCCTTCAACGTAGTAACTAATGAGCGAGAAGTTGCCGCGCGGCTGGCTTTAGTACATGGCACGCCTCTTAATGAGGTTGGGCGGCTCCGCTTGGGGGCTGATGAACCCTTTGCCCTGGAGACTTGCTATTTCTCAGCCGAGCAATTCCCAGATCTAACCCGTACCACGCTTGCACGTGGATCGCTGTTTGCGATTTTGGAGCACGACTATGGCATCCAGCTCGCATACGCGGATGAAGAAGTGGACGCCACCGCCGCCGATGCGGAGACTGCACATCTTCTGCAAGTTCCCCGCAGTCATCCTCTACTTAGGATGCGCCAGGTCCTTTATTCAACAAAAGGTAAAGCAACCGTTTATGTGCTGGGTCTTTATCGCTCAGACCGGTACAACCTCTTGATCCGCAGGTTTCGTTAGAAGTGCACTCGGATGTCCCAACCTCAACTAATTCAAAACCTAAGAATCGGACCGAACGTGATCCGCAGGTTGTTGTGTGCGCCGTTGTTGAAATAAATCTCGTCTCCCAATTCAAATCGCAATCCCACCGGACCTAGCTTTGCCTCCAGTCCGCCTGCGGGATATATTGCCACGTTCAGGCTGGAGGTGCGTATGCCGGAGACCGCGCTCACCACGTCACTGTAAGGAATCAAGCTGGGGCTGAGCCTGAAATTCACAAAGCCTCCCTTCAAGGTAACGAATGGACGAAGTCCACCACCGGAAGGCTGGAGCTTTGGCCCAAACAAACCATGGGTTACGCCAATCGAGGTGTGCTCAATGGCGACAATATTTCCGTTCGCAATGTTGCGGTAAGCTTCGTCGAAGTTAAGGCCGTAGTCGTAAGCTAGTTCCCCCTCAATCATCACATCGTGATGTACGCGGTATCCGAAACGTCCGCCTACTCCGAAGTTGTTCGTATTAGTCTGAGAGATACCCAGGTAATCGAGAAATACGCCAGCTTCCACGCGCGTCTGTGCGAATGACAATGAAGAACTTCCGAACACGAGAAGAGTTAGAACGAGTGCGAGCTTATGCATGCGAGAGAATTGCCTCCAAGCAATCGAGCTTGGATGCAAGTCGGTTCTCGCAAGCTGCACCGGAGGGGTGGCGCAATTTAGGAAGGGATTAGAAACATGGGCTCAAGGCCAAGGTACCCCGCCACATATCTGCGTAACGTCACGATGTTGGGTTATTTCTTTGCCGACAATTGATGGGCCTTGATCCAATCCTCGGCCTCTTGTCGCGCCGCAATGATTTGGCTGCGGCTCAGCCTTGAGGCGAGAACGGCGGTGCGATATTTGCTCCCCACGTCTCCTCCGGCTCGCGCCAGGACTGCCCAGAAATAGGCCTTTTTCAAATCTTGCGGCACGCCTCTTCCCGCCCAGTAGTATGCCCCCAAGGTTGCTTGGGCTGGAACGCTTCCCTCCTCGGCGGCTTTAGTAAACAAAGCAAGGGCTTGAGTGTCATCCTGTTTGACCTCGTCGCCAGTGGCATATCGCACACCCAGTGCATATTGAGCCATTGGGTCGCCTTGCATAGCAAGCCTGCGAAGACCTTCAATGTCATTTACCGGCAAGGCATTTTGTTTAGATCCCGGTGAGCTCGCCGCAGGAGAAGTTGCCTCTGCGGAGTTAGCCGAGGGTTGAGATCCGTTCGAGCCAGACCGGCTCTTTGAATTCGAAGCAAAGAACCAGAACAGAACGATTAACAACGTCACAACAGCCGCGATCAGCAATGCCTTGGAATATTTGTCGTTGAAAGACTCGAACGAAGGTTCGACGGAACTCTCCTCGTCCAAAGATCCTGTCTGGGGAAATATATTCTGTCCAAAAAGCAAAGGGGCGGCCGATGCCAGCGAAGAAGAGTCCTTCGATTGGGCTACGGTGCCAGCAATTATCTTAGCCAGCCGTTCAATAGCTGTACGGTCGTTACTATCAAATGCGTGCGCATTGGGAGAAAAGACCTCCAACAATCCGATCGCGGCATCGTTGAGCAACACTGGGGAGGCGATCATGGAGCGAATTCCTAAAGCGCGGCAGGTTTCACGGTCTACGCGCGAATCGGTCTCAGCATCTTCACAACTCAGTAGAGTTCGGCTGCGCACGCATTCGCCGGAGAAGCCCGATCCTACTTGCAAGTGCGAACCTACGGGAGGAGCATCGCAACCAGCAACGGCGGTGCAGATCATTGCTCCTGGGCTGGGCTCGCGGTCAATATCCGTTTCACCTTCACTCTTTATGAATTGGCTAGAAAGCGCGACTGCGGCGCCAGTGGCTCGCGTGAAGGTCAGAGCACAGCCGACTATCAGTTGCAGCGCTTTCTCTTGGTCAGCGCCAAGCGATTCCACTTCTTTCTGGACCGCTGCCAAACCGGTCAACAGCGATGTGTAGTCAAGATGCACTACGTTTTCGAATTCGAGTGGGGGAACGCTTGAAGCGGAGGCAGCGTCTTTGGCCGATGCAGTGTCTCCCGCAACAGATAGCATCTGCTTGAGATCGGGTAGTAAGGCCGAGAATTTGAATTCGCTAGGTGTTGCATTCCCGTGGCTTGGAGCCCGATGACTTAAATCCCCATTGCTTGGACCGACATGCTTTACGTCTTTATGCGTTGGCTCTCCGTGATTGATGAAAGCGGCGATGGCATTGGCAAAAAGCCATTCCTGAAGTTGATGACGCGATTGCGGCGGCAGTTCAGGAAACTTTAGCCCAGCGCGTCCCGATTTGTCCGTCCAGACTACGAGGCCTGCGGTGTGTATGAAAGCCTTGGTCTCGGCCAGGTCCAGTGAGATGGGCAAACTGCGATTGGGCGTCAATGGCGTGGAGGTTTGAACGCACATGCCATCTTCGCTGATGTCCACTATTTCGTTTAGATCCAACACCATCCCGCTGCGGCTGCCATTGAGATTGGCATAAGCGGGGATGTGCACCTTCTGCCGCACACTGCGGCGACGGTTGAGTGGAGCGGGTCGAAGCTCGCGGCCGGAGTGAGCCGTATGATTCGCGGGGGACTCCATACAGACGTTCTTACATATTAACCCAGCCGGAGAAGCGGGGAGCAACAAGCAATGCACAAGAGGAAATCAGAAGGGCAATAACGGGAAAATGGCGGCCGCGGGGCGATCTGAAATATCAGGTGAAACACCCAAGATGGCCGGAAAACCTAGGCTAGAGCGCGAAAAGATTCGAAACCGCAGCCTTAAATCGATGCCAAAGATCGTTGGTTTGAGAGATTTGGGAAAGTGGGGGCTGGAGGGTTTCGCTCAATACGAGCTACTCGTTTGAATCCTTGAGGAATCTCGAAGAGCGCGGGATCGAGAGGACGTTCGACGAACTGCGTCACAATCGTCTCATTCTTTGAGTTTGTTTCTTTCTTTGTGCCGTCTGGCCCGATGTAGGTACTTTTTGAAGTCGTCGATTGCTGCAAAGGGAATCCAGTTTGTGCTTCGCCGATGTCGACGAATTGAGGTATTTCTACTGGTTGGTTTCCGGCCACTAGAAACCCGTAGGCGTGGGCTCGCCTTCCGGTTCGCCATCTTTGGTCGCACGAGAGTGTCGGATCGAAATCGATATACCATCCGTCCGTCACGCTTTCTTGCGGTTGCGAATGGGAGCCCTCGAGCGGAATCTGCTTTGTGGTCGTGATGACGCGCCTCGCGGTGTGTCCAAATATCTCTTTGCGCTCGCCCATGTCTACAGTTGTAGTTTCGATTCGCAATGTCGGCTTTTTAGATCCGGAAGTATTTAGCCGGTCCAATCCGCGCGTTTTGATTTCTTTTTTAGGGAGTGGCTTGGGTGGGTATGGCGTGGAGACGTATTGGCGATCATCAAGATTCAACTCAAATATTTTTCCCGAGCCGCAGCGCGTAATCAAAGCAAGGCGTGGGCCGTAAGTCAATTGTCGCACTCCGTCAGACCCGGCGCGTCCTTCGGAATTCCGGTGCTCCATACGCTTGCGGTCTCCTCGCGAATAAATAGTTCGCTCAAACGTTTGCTTCGACACCTCATACCGGATTGTCATTTTG
>JAOAPG010000331.1 GCA_025462785.1 Acidobacteriaceae bacterium | reverse complement strand
TAAAATGGGATCGGGAAGAACTATGTCTTCACAGTTCAAATTATGGATCTGGGCTGTACTCGGTTTAGTTCTCACCCAAGCCATAGCTTCCATTGCGCTACCCCGGAATTTCTCACTCATCGCTTGGAGCGACGTCACCCAATTTCTGCTTTTGTTCTCTGGGACACTTGCTCTTCTTCCTAGTGTTTTTATGGCGCGTGGGAGAACGCGGCTGTTCTGGCTGATGATGGCGCTGGGCGTTTTCTTTTGGTTCTGCTACCAGGGATTCTGGACCTACATTGAGGTTTTTCAAAGGACTGAAGTACCCAATCCGTTTGTTGGGGATTTGGTGCTGGTTCTCCACATTGTTCCTATGATGGCCGCGCTCGCTTTACAACCTCATCTTGAGCAGGATGAGCGCACGATCCGCTTTGGGTCGCTCGATTTCGCATTGCTGCTAGTCTGGTGGCTTTATCTGTACGTGGTTGCTGTGATTCCCTGGCAGTATGTGTCTCTGAACGAAGCTGCTTACAGTTTCAATTTGAATGCCGTGTATTTAGCGGAGAAGATCGCGTTCTTGTCCGCACTCGCGGTACTTTGGGTGCGTAGTAAGGGAGCTTGGAGAACTATCTACCTGCACTGGTTTGCGGCGAGTCTCACTTACGCACTCAGCTCATACCTGGCAAATTGGGCCATTCAGCGGCATGTTTATTATTCCGGCAGCCTGTACGATCTTCCTTTGGCTCTCTCAATGGCGTGGGTTACGATCATCGGCGTTTCAGCCCTTAGACTGTCGCCCAAACAGCAAGCAGCGCGCAACTCGGGCGGACACGGAGTATGGGTGGCCCGGCTCGGCATGGGCACCATGGCTTCCCTTCCTTTATTCGCGGCCTGGGCGGTATTCAACACGGCAGCTCCTTCGAGCGTGCGGACGTTTCGCCTAGTAGTGACTTTGTGCTGCATGCTGGTTATGGGCGCGATGGTATTCATGAAACAACATTTGCTCGATCGGGAGCTGCTGGGATTGCTACGCACGTCGGAACAATCATTTCAAAATTTGCGACGCCTGCAAGCACAGTTGGTTCAAACGGAAAAGTTGGCTTCGCTCGGACAGTTGGTAGGTGGTGCAGCTCACGAATTGAACAATCCGCTGACCGCCATACTGGGATATTCCGAGTTACTCACTGCAACTCCTCTGAGTACGGAACAAAGTGCTCTCGCTCAAAAGATCGCACAGCAGGTACGGCGGACAAAAACCCTGGTTTCCAGCTTGCTCAGTTTTGCAAAACAAGTTCCTTTTGAGAAGACTTTGCTTGATCTAAACTCGCTGACCCACACCGCTGTAAAACTCTGTCAGCCGCAAATGCGGACCGCCAACGTTCAGTTGCGAACCGAACTCGCTCCAGAGTTACCGCAAATTTTGGGCGATTCCAACCAGTTGCTGCAAGTGTGTTTACACATCATCAACAACGCGCTGAACGCTATGTCCCCGGCAGGCGGAACATTTTGCGTAACTACGAAATCACAGGGGGCTTCAGTCATCTTGGAATTTTCCGACACGGGTCCGGGGATGCAAGAACCTGCCCGTGTTTTCGATCCGTTTTACACGACGAGGCCGGTTGGCCAAGGTACAGGACTCGGACTGAGCGCCTGTTACGGAATTATTGAGGAGCACCGCGGAAAAATTTTGGGTGAGAACCGGCCCCTGGGAGGCGCAATCTTTAGAATCGAACTCCCTGCGGCGACTGCTGTCGCAAACTCAACCGCTCCAGTTCAAGCCGCAGAACTTGCCGCTTCTAAGCAGTAGGCGCTAGCTCTATCGTGCGCTTTAACTGGCCGCAGGCTGCGTAGATATCGCGCCCCCTGGGACGACGAATGAATGCAGGGACACCAGCCGCGATCAATATCTTCTGAAATTCGAGAACACGGTTTTGAGCTGGAGTCCGAAATGCAATGCCCGGGCCCGGGTTTAGCGCGATCAAATTCACTTTGGCCCGAATGCCCCGCACCAGCTCAACCAATTCTTTTGCATGCTCTGGAGAGTCATTCACCTCATCGAGCATTACGTATTCAAATGTAACTTTTTCACGATTTCGGAACGGGAACTCACGCGCCGCCCTCATCAGCATTTCAAGATTCCACTTGCGGTTGATGGGCATGATCTCAGTTCGCAGTTTATCGTTAGTTGCATTCAGAGAGATTGCCAGCTTAGGCCGAATAGGCTCTGCGCCCAGATCATAGATCCGTGGAATTATGCCGGAAGTGGAAACAGTCATGCGCGATTCCGGAATCCCAACGCCTTTGACCAGCAGCTGTACCGCTTTCATGAAGTTGTCGTAATTGAGCAGAGGTTCTCCCATGCCCATAAACACGATGTTCATGCGATCTTCAGGCAGAGAGACGTTCTGATCGTTGAGGACAGCGCAGATTTGCCCGACAATCTCGCCCGCAGTGAGATTTCGCTTTAGGCCTAGCTGCGCGGTCAGACAAAATTGACAATCCACAGCGCAGCCAACTTGGCTGGAGACACAAATAGTCGCGCGATGCCAGCTGCGGTCCCCTCGTGTTTCCAGCTGTTCGCCTTTTTCTAGTTGGTCATCGGCACTACTTCCGTCGCCAGCTTCCCCACCGTCGCCCTCGGGCATCCACACTGTTTCGACACTCTGGCCATCACCACACCCGATGAGATAGCGGACAGTTCCATCGCTGGATTGAAATTTCTTCTCGATTGTCGGAAGTCCCACCAGAAAACCGCCTTCCCCCAGTTTCCGCCGAAAATCTTGCGGCAACGTCGAGACCTGCTCAATGGAACTTACCCTTTGGCGGTAGAGCGCCTCAAAAAGCTGTTGGGCCCGGTACGGAGGTTGATCAAACGTCTCCATCATTCCCGTAAGCTCTTGAACATTAAGGCCTAAAAGTGCGGTCGGTTTTGTTCTCTGGTGCATCTAATTAGGTGTTGGTCAGTAGTCGTTTTCCATTCTAGAGGATTTTCGCTGGAATAGGGCCCAGAAGCAGCTGTTTTGCCGTAAGCTGCTGAAATTAAAAGCATAAGCTACCTTTTACACACGTCGTCTCGACTGTGTAACAATATCGAAAGCTGGCAGTCCCAGCCGATGGAATCCTTGGTGAAAAACTATGGTTGAAGAAGTTCGAAATATAAACCGCGAAGTCCTTCCGAATGGGCTCGTGGTCATCACCGAGGAGATGCAGCACATTCGTTCGGTTTCCATTGGAATTTGGATTAAGAGCGGATCGCGTGACGAAGATCCTCAATGGAATGGAATCTCGCATTTCGTTGAGCACATGGTCTTTAAGGGGACCAAGCACCGTTCTGCCGAGGACATTGCCCGGCAAGTCGACTCAATTGGCGGCAACATGGACGCCTTCACCGCCAAAGAATGTATTAGCTTTAACGTGAAAGTTCTCGACGAGCATCTCCCGATCGCGCTCGATGTGCTTAGCGATCTCGTTTTAAATCCAGTTTTCGACGCTAACGACATTACGCGCGAGCGCGGCGTGATTCTGGAAGAGATCAAGATGGACGAGGACAGTCCGGATTACCTTGTTCACGAAATCTTTACCCAGAATTTCTGGAAAGATCATCCTCTCGGAAGACCGATCCTTGGAACCAAGGACACCGTGAAAAGCTTTGAGCGGACACCGGTATTGGATTTTTACGGCGAGCGCTTTGCTCCTGGAAACATCATCATTTGTGCCGCCGGCCATCTCCAGCATTCGCATTTTGTGGAACTGGTGGCCAAGCACTTCGAGCAGCTCAAGCCGCAGACCAATGGATTTCATAGTCCTAAGCCCACAATTAACCCGCGCATCATTATGCGCAATAAAAAGTCACTGGAGCAGGTACAGATCTGCGTGGGTGTACCATCTCATCCGATTACGCATGAGCGTCGGCACACTTCTTATATTCTGAACACCTTGCTGGGTGGAGGGATGAGTTCTCGCCTGTTTCAAAACATTCGCGAACGTCAGGGTCTGGCGTATTCCATTTATAGCGACCTGAATCCCTATCGGGACACTGGTTGTCTCTCGGTCTATGCAGGAACATCTCGGGCCTCGGCGGCCAAAGTTGTGCAATCCATTGTTTCCGAGTTCCGCAAGTTGAAGATCGAGGAGGTTGCTCCCGACGAACTTCGCCGCGCGAAGGATCAGCTCAAGGGCAGCCTTATGCTGTCACTTGAGTCCTCCACCGCCCGTATGTCAAACCTCGCCCGGCAGGAGATGTATTTCGATCATTTCTATGGCTTGGACGAGCTGATTCAGAAGATTGAAAGCGTGACTTCGGAGGAGTTAAAAGATCTGGCCAACGAGTTCTTTCACACTGACTCAATCGCGGTAACCGTTCTTGGCAATTTAAACGGCCTAAAGCTGACACGCGATCAACTGGCCTGCTAATTCCTTTGCTGGTTCTTTTCCGCCCTGCCCTCGGTTTTGCTGGATTAGGAGAGCCTTTCAAGGCATACTAGGCAGCAAGTCTCGGCCCGAGGCTTTTTAATGCAGATCCTGAATGAAAAGACACATGCGGCAGCCGAGGGGCATCTGTCAGGTGCGACCGCGCAGCAACGGCGCATGCAGGTTGCCTTAGCGCTTTTGGTTATTGCACTGCTGATTGTGCTCTATCGCGACCGCCAACTCTTTCTTGCTACTTCAAACGTACAACCTGAATCGGTCTCCGAAACACGCTTGAAAGCAGCGGCGCAGCCCTTGGCAACCGTCTCGGCTTCCAAACAGCCCGTGTCTTTGCAAAGATCTAAGCCGAACACAAAGACTCCGCCTGCAACAAAAGAAGAGCCGGCCCCGTTCATTATCACGTCAGATCGGGCGGTGCTCCCTCCTCTCGAGGTAGAAGTAGTGGCAGGTGATCAGCATCGGAAAGTCCCCACCAGGAATCCATCCATCAGACTTGATCTGCAGTCTGGTGATCCGCGAAGTGCGCAGAACGATACTCCGCAAGCGGCTTCTGAGGTTGCAGATGCTTCTCCAGCCGCGCCGGACGGGAATGTTAGCGTTTCGGCCGAAGCGGCAAAGGTCGTTTCCCATCCAGTGCAACCAAATTATCCCGTTTTAGCGCGTCAGATGAAAGTGCAAGGTGCGGTCGTAATGCGAGCCCTAATCGACAAAGCAGGACACATCGAGAATCTGCAGGTCCTTAGTGGACCATCGATGCTGGCAACCGCGGCACGCGAGGCCGTAAAGCAATGGCACTTCAAACCTCTTTTCCAAGTGGGCCAGCCTGTGGAAACCGAAACCCGTATCACAGTGAACTTCACGATTTCCACCATCTAGTCCATCCTTAACGAACACCGAAAGAGCACTGGAACTCTCCGCGTTCCAGCGCTCTTGTTCTCAGGTCATTTGGTTGAATGGTTGAAGTTAGAGAAGACGACTCAACTAGGCCGACATTGCTCGGCGCTGTGTACGGCTCTCGCGTATAGAAGAGACGCCACGGCGGATGTTTAGCCAACCGTTTTCCTGCAAAACACGGAAAAGGTCATAGGAATATGGGACCTCGCCTGTGATGATCTCCTCTTTGCCTTGATCATCGATAACCGAGAAGGCGACCTGCACTGGCTCATCAGGGGAGTTTTGTTTTGTAAAGTGGACGAGCTTGACGTTGAGAGTTTCCTGTTCTTGAGGTTGTACTGGCATTTCATCTCCTCGTCCCCTTGTTGGGAACTTGTGCAGTTTAGGAAGGAAGCAGAGCGGGTTCAATTAAAAAGCAAAGCACCTTGGCAAATAATTGTCATCATCAGTGACAAAATTACATAGCGCCCACAAAAGAATGAAATAGCCGCTTGTTTTCTGGTCGAACGCAGAATTGGTTAAACTGAAATCTGAGTGTGCGAGAAGGAAACCATTGAGCGGTGTGCACCTTGGATCACGCAAGTAGCGTCCATTCAGGATTTCCACAGCTTGGGCTCTATGACGAGCTGAACTCTTCTCTCGATTTACTTGCAAAAAAATTAACGGGCGTCAGCGACTCTCGCGAGTCGCTGACGCCCGGGCAGCCCTCCCCCAGAACTGCTCACTGATGAAGGTATATCCTCTGCAATCTGTTGAGAATGGCACTTCCGTGCCAGAGTAGGCCACGGATGTGCCACTCGTTGGTTTTGATTTTAAGTGTCACGTGAAATGACAAGCATCAGAATTAACGTCCTGCTTTAGCAGTCACGCCGATAAAGGCCATCTCCACGCGATTTCTCCCGGCCATTTTGGCTTTATGAAGCGCCTCCTCGGCCATGCGGATCAGTGAGTCCGCGTCGCATGGATTGCTTCCCGCCGCCGATGCCAGTCCAACGCTCAAAGTGACACTAATGGGGCCAACGGTGGTTTCGATCGGACAGTCAGACATACAATGCCGCACACGTTCGGCTACCACAATCAAGTTGGAAAAATCGCAGCCGGGAATGACAGCTAGAAACTTGTCTCCGCCATAGCGGCCTACGGAATCGTAGCTTCTGACCACCACGGAAAGGCGGCGAGCCGCTTCTTTGAGGATTACGTCGCCGATGAGGTAGCGCAGGTTAGAGGCTATGCCGATCAACTGCTACGCAAGCCTGCTGACCCGCTTGATGCATCCAATCGACGCATTTCAATACTTGTGCAAAATCTTGAAGCGAACGAGGATACGACGAAAACAGATTCCAATCCAATTTCCGGAAAACCAAAATCGGCACCGAAGGAAGCACACTAATCGAAAACTTGAGCCGCTATTTTGCTACGACCTCAAACGTACCCTGTATTCCTTCGGCCGCATTGGGTGCAACCCAAACATCATAAGTGCCGGGCGGTACCACCCAGTGCATATTGGGATCGTACGAGCCGACATCCTTCGCGGCAACAGAGAACTCTACGCTCTTACTTTGCCCTGGGGCCAAGGTCACTCGAGTAAAACCCTTAAGCTCGCGAACTGGACGGGAGGTAGGAGCAACCCGGTCGTGCACGTAAAACTGCATAACTTCCGTCCCCTCATGTTGCCCGGTATTTTGTATCTCTGCGCTCACGCGAATTGTGCCCGTGGGTGAAACTGTCGGAGTCTCTACTTTCAGGTTCGTATATTTAAACGTTGTATAGGTAAGGCCATATCCGAAGGGAAAAAGCG
>JAOAPG010000322.1 GCA_025462785.1 Acidobacteriaceae bacterium | reverse complement strand
GGGAAACGGAACGAAGGAAAACTGCGGACAACGAAGCAAGAGCCGCCATGAATCGGGTAAGAAAAGGCGGTTAGGCTTTCGGTTCTTGACCAAAATAAGTAAGCATTGTCATTCCGAGACGGCGATTCGCCATCGAGGAATCTGCTTTTCGACCACATCCATGAAAACCGTCAATCTCAAAGACGGCATGCCGCTTGTCCACCAGGCTCTATCCCAGCTTGATCGCGAAATCGCCATGGCGCGGCAGCAAGGTCACTCCGCTGTAAAATTAGTTCATGGCTATGGATCAAGCGGCGTGGGCGGAGAAATTCGCATCGCCGTACAGAATCGCCTCCTCGAAATGAAGACTCGCGGGGAAATCGGGGACTGCATTTTCGGGGAAAATTGGGCGAAATCCGACGAGCAGACATGGAAGCTCATTCAGAAACGCTCCGAGCTGAAGCAGGATATCGACCTTGGGCGTCAGAATTTAGGCATAACTATCGTGGTGCTGTAGTTAGCGGTGGGTTTCGTTCTCTCCCGGACTCACCGCGCGACACAGACGGAATCTGCCTCTCCCGCATTGATTTACGACAGCGCTGTCCATAAATTCCTTTTATCTCCTTTATCATGACTTTGAATTAGCGCTGTAGCGCGGTACGCGATACCCTTCCCCGTTGCAAATGACCGGGTTTTTTGACTGACTCGGAGAGATCGTCTAGCCTCAACTCAATAATTTCTAAAAGCAAACAAGGAGACTCATGTCGAACGAACTACGGAACTTCCTGGCGCTCTCGTATGAAGAGTTGGAGGAATTGAATCTGGAGGCAAAAGAGCAGCGCAAGAACCGCGTTGCCGCCCACAAGATTCAAGAAGCACGCCTGAAATATCTGACCGACGAAAAGCGCATCAAGGCTGTGACCTTGCTCTTCAGCGACCTCGAAGGCCGCTTGCACATGCTCGATTACGACAAGAAGTTCCTGATCAATAGCTACGACAATCTCACGTTCGACGGATCATCGATCCGCGGCTTCACGGCGCAACGCGAGAGCGACTTGCGGCTGGGCATCGACTGGAGCGCATTCTATTGGGCGCCGGCTGATTTCTTCGGCTCCGGCAAGGTCTTGGTCTTTGGCGAAGTCATTGACAAGAATGGCGGGCCGTATAGCGCAGACATCCGCGGGGTGCTGAAGACTTTTGCCGGGAAGCTGAACAAAGACGAAGGCTACACCCTCAACGCAGCCAATGAAATCGAAGGCTTCCTGTTTCAGGGAGTCGATGCCGAACAGAACTATCACGAGACGGGAAAATTCGAATACGTCAACACCGGCGGCTACTATCACTCGCTGCCCGGCGATCCGCTGCGGACTTTCATCGACACCACTGCCGAAGTGCAGCGCGCCATGGGATTCCAGAACGAAAAGGATCACCCGGAAGTGGCGCCGTCGCAGTTCGAAATCAACTATGGCTACGGAGAAGTCGTAGCGGCAGCGGACCAGATTCAGCTCTACAAGCTGATCTGCCGTCAGGTCGCCACCAATATGGGGATGACCGCGTCGTTCCTGCCCAAGCCTGTTGTAGGTGTTAACGGCAACGGCATGCACACGAATGTATCCATAAGCAAGAACGGCAAGAACTTGTTCTGGGATCCAAAGGGTGAAGAAAAGCTTAGCAAGCTCGGCTGGTCGTTTATCGACCGCATTCTCACCCACGGCAATGACGTTTGCCTCTTGCTCAATGCGAGCGTCAATGCCTACCGCCGGCTCGATCCGCATTTTGAGGCTCCGAATCAGATCAAAGCTTCGGCCGTGGATCGCGGTTCCATGATTCGCATTCCCATCGGCAACGACAAGAGCATGCGTGTTGAGGTTCGCTCGGTCGGTCCGGACGCGAATCCGTACCTTGTGCTGTATTCAATTTTCAAGACTGGCATCGACGGCGATACTTCGAAGATCAAGAACCTGCGTCAGGCGGAGCGCTATCTCCCCGACAACGTTTACACGGCGCTGGAACATTTCGAGAAAGCCGACTGGACGACAAGTCTGCTCGGGGCGGACGTAAAGGCTCGCTACGCAGAGCTAAAGCGGACGGCAGCCGATCGCTGCGCACGGGCCCTGGGTACTTTCGTAAAGGCTCCGGAGGTGCAGTATCACCACGAGGTCTACAACCAGTTCATTTGGAATCTGTTTTAGAAATTAGTTTTAGACATTCAGTGTTGTCAGACGTTCGTCTCCTCAAGCCCCGCGCAAGCGGGGCCCTTTTTGTTTGCTTCGCTTCTTTAGCTTCGATTAAATGAGGGATTCGACGGACCATTTCAGAAACAACATCTTCCTACGATGTTAAGAGTTCTTAAAAATCGCGAAGCGGACTGGACCGCGTTCCTGAGTCGCAGAGTCACGCTGTCATCCTGAGCTTGTTAGCTCCTGTCATCCTGAGCGCTGCCGGTTGGTTCGCTTTGCGAACCAACCGCAAGTCGAAGGATCCCTACTTTCGCGATGCCGTCCGGAATCTATTCGTTCTTACAAAACGCAAAACGCCACAATGGTGTCTCCTCGCACGCCCGTAGAGTTCTCGACTTCCTCATTGAGCTGGATCTCCAAATCGTCCGGATCCACCTTCATCTCACACGCAGCGATTTGCTCTTCGGCCGCGCCGTGAAAGCAAAGCTCACACACGCCCAATCCATTCTCCGACCGAATCGGCGGACCAAACACGCGGCACGTCATCGGACGAGAGTCATAAAGTTCGCAAGTCCCGGTTTCGGAATCGAGCACTGGACAAGGCTCAGTATCGCCAATCTCGGAAGCCGCAAATTCCGCAAAAGCTCCCGGGTCATCAGAAAGAATGCCCGTAACCAGATCTCCGGGAAATATCGGCGACAAACGTTTCACGAAATGCCGAGCACGTTTGCGTATGCGCTGTGCGCGTTCCGGATCTAGCTTCTCGAGATCTGCCAATCCAGCTTTCAATCGCGCGGCATCGAGCTGATTGATGGAAAAGACGCCGACACAACACTGGCTGCATCCCGGACGACACACCAGCCATTCGCCGCTCTTACGCGCAGTTTCAACCAGAGCTGCATCTACGATCTGAATCAGAGCACGATCTCCAGAGTGTCCGTTCATAGTTAAAACCATAGTAAAACGATTCTGTTCGCCGCAGGCACTCTCACTGGACAACCCGGCAAGTATTCGTCTTCATCCGAAAAATTGCATCCCCTAACCCGGACAACAATCCAAATTGTTAAACATTCCAGCGGTGGAGGAAGACCAAGATGGCTACCGCGCCAAAATTCCGCATTGACGTCGACATTCACAATCTCTTAATGCACAACTCTCCTGAGCCGGTCCGGCCTCCTGTAGCAAAAGGCATGACGCTACCTGAACCGGTGTTCCCGCAGTATCCAGAGAAGCTATCCGATCCCGGACCCGATATCGCTCCCGAAATGCGCGGTTGGACTATCCCGCAGGTTTACCACAAAATGCGCGGCTGGTTGTTCCCGTATATCCGGTCGCGTGTGCTGCCCGGGGAATTTCATCCGATCACCGCATATTTATTTGTGGAGTACAAGTGCAATCTGGACTGCTGGTATTGCTGGGCTTACAACAACAAAGTGAAAGGCATGACGGAAGATGTTGCCCGGCGCTCGATCGATTGGCTCTATGACAACGGTTGCCGCGTGCTGGCTTTAATGGGTGGTGAGCCGCTGCTGCGTCCGCAATTTGTGCACAAAGTAGTTTATTACGCTGCGAAGAAAGGTTTCTGGATTTACATCGCTACCAATGGCCGGCTGCTTCGGCCTGAAGTAGCCGATCGACTCGGTGATGCTGGTGTGGCAATTTTCAACTTTGCCGTAGACGCTTGGGATGAAAAACCGAGCCTGCCCAAAGCCGTGGTGCCGGTGCGAAAATACATTGATTACATAATGAAGAAGCAGTATGCCTACGGGTACATGGTTTTCTTCAATCTGAATATTTGCGGCAACAATACTGAAGACGTGCGGCAGATCACCGAGTTCGCTCGCGCCAATCGAATCGCAACCGACTATCACATCAACGAAACGCCAATGCTGGAGCAGGACGAACACTCCAAGCATTTAAGCGACAACCCTACTTACATCCGTCCCGAAGATTGGCCGGAGATCGATTCTTTGGTTGACTGGCTGATCGAAAAGAACAAAGCCGGATATCAGATGGTGAACTCGATACAACGATTGCAGGAGATTAAAGCCTTCATCCGCATGGCCAGTGGATCGGACCTGAAGCGGCTCGGCTGGAATGGCGATGGCACGGGCACAAGCGGAGATATTGCGAAACAGCTGGCGGGGACTCCAGGCTTCGTGCAGAACGCGAATGGTGAATTGCAATTCGCCGAGTGGAACTGTCGTGCAGGACAGAACAACGTCATCATCCGAACGGATGGGACTGTGGCTCCCTGCTTCCCAATGTATGGTTCAACTTATGATTGGGGAAACATAGAT
>JAOAPG010000321.1 GCA_025462785.1 Acidobacteriaceae bacterium | reverse complement strand
GTGCTCACATATTGCCGGACACCCTACAACTTGAAAGCGGCTCAAGAACGGATTCTGGCGGCTAACCTCCCGCAACGTCTTGCGACTCGTCTTGCGGCGGGCAGGTAGTGCGCTTAAGTAAAATCGGAACAACAAACAACTATGAGAATTGATAAACAACTTGCAAATTTCGCGATGATCTTTTTGACGGCCATTTTCTTTCTTGCAACTATTTCTGCATCCGCGCAAGGCACAACCTTGGCGACCAAGAGTTTCAAAGACGTCGCCATCTCTCCCGATGGCAGCCACGTGGCGTGGGTGGAACGCGCGCTCAACTCGGATAGCCAGCCAGTGGGCGGATCAGAAATCTATGTTCAAGATCTGAAGTCCCCAAATGGCCAGCCACGCCGCGTTTCCGCGAAATGCGAAGCTGGTTGCAGTGAAGATGGTATCGCATGGTCGCCTGACAGCAAGCACATCGCATTTCTCTCTGATGCCGAAAGTTCCGGCCAGTCAGAGTTGTACTCGGCGGAGATAAACGGCAACACGGTTCACAAACTGACCAGCCTAACGGGGTTCTTGACGGACGCTCAATGGTCGCCCGACGGAAATACTCTTGCATTTCTCTTCACGGAGAATGCACCTCGGGTTGCCGGCCCGCTAATGGCAATGACACCCGAGACTGGAGTAATCGACGACAAAGTATACGAGCAGCGTTTGACTACGGTAGACGCAAAAACCGCCAACGTGCGCCAGCTCTCGCCAGCGGATATGTACGTTTATGAATACGATTGGGCGCCCAACGGCAACACCTTCGCTGCCATTGCGGCTCGCGGATCAGGCGATGCGAACTGGTACGTCGCGAAACTTTATACCTTGAACTTGACGGGTGAGGGCTGGCAATCGATTTACAAGCCAGCGTTGCAAATCGCCGATCCGCGCTGGTCGCTGGATGGCAAGCAGATCGCCTTCATCGAAGGAATAATGAGCGATGAAGGAAGCATTGGCGGAGACATTTTCCTCGTCCCGGCAAATGGAGGAAAAGCGCGGAACGTAACTCCGGACCTCGCTGCTTCCGCAGCGGGGTTGCACTGGCAACCGCCTGACAAAATTCTGTTTACCGAAACTAGAGACGGTCAACCTGGGATTGCGAGCGTGAATGGGTCCGGAAAAGTTACACAACTCTGGACAAGACCAGAAGTGATCACAACGGGCGACTGGGATGATGCTCAAATTTCACTAGCAAATGATTTTTCCACGTCAGCGGTGATTCGCGAGTCTCCAGCCAGGGCTCCGGAAATCTGGGCTGGTCCCATTGGAAGTTGGAAGCAGATCACTCACGCCAACGAAGCGGCCAAGCCCGCGTGGGGTGAAATGAAGAGCTTGCATTGGACCAGCGATAGCATGCAGGTTCAAGGCTGGTTGCTCTATCCCAAGGATTACAATCCGAGCAAACATTATCCGCTCGTGGTTGTTGTGCACGGCGGACCCGGTGCATCAGTGCAGCCTGCCTGGCCCGGTCCGTTCTTCAACACCGACGAACTCTCGGCTCACGGATACTTCGTGCTCTATCCCAACCCTCGCGGCAGCTTTGGTCAAGGCGAAAAATTCACCCAAGCAAACGTCAAAGACTTTGGCTATGGAGACTTTCGCGACATCCTGGCCGGCGTCGATGAGGTCGTAAAGACCTTGCCGATCGATAACAATCGCGTTGGAATCACTGGCTGGAGCTATGGCGGTTACATGACTATGTGGGCTGTCACACAGACGAATCGTTTCCGCGCAGCGGTCTCCGGAGCAGGCCTGTTTAATTGGCAAAGTTATTACGGAGAGAACGACATCGACGAGTGGATGATCCCATTCTTCGGCGCTTCTGTTTACGACGATCCTGCGGTCTATGCCAAGAGCGCGCCAGCGACTTTCATAAAGAATGCGAAAACTCCCACGCTCGTTTTAGTCGGTGAGCGGGACGGCGAATGCCCGGCGCCGCAGTCGCGGGAATTCTGGCATGCGCTGAAAACGTTGGGTGTAGAGACGCAACTCGTAATTTATCCAGGGGAAGGACACGCGATTCAGCAGCCCGACCACAGGCGCGACATTATGAATCGGATGATCGGCTGGTTCGATCAACAGATGCCGCCATCGCCTAACTGATCGAAATTTGGCGCAGTGTAAACTTTCCACATGAGTTCCTCTTTTCGCAATTCCCATCGGGCTGATTTGTTCGATGCTCATGCTCCGAAACCTCCCGAGCATCACCTAGTTGCATTCAGTGACGGCGGTGCGCGGGGCAATCCTGGTCCGGCCGGATACGGCGTTGTGATCCAGGACGAGACGGGAAAGAAAGTTGCTGGCCTCAGTGAATACCTCGGACATCAGACAAATAATTTCGCGGAATATCAGGGGCTGATCGCGGCGCTGGAATATGCGGTGCAGAATGGACACAAAGCACTCCGAGTTATCAGTGACTCGGAATTACTCGTACGGCAAATCAAAGGGATTTACAAAGTAAAGAATGCTGCGCTGCAGGATTTGCACGGCCGCGCGAAAGAATTGATCGCAAAGCTGGATTGGTTTTCCATCGGCCACGTCCTGCGTGGAAAGAATCAAGAAGCCGACGCACTGGCAAACGCCGCGATGGACAAAGGCACGGGGCGTGTGTCGCCGTCGCCGTCTCCCGCCGTCGGAGTAACTTCCGAAATGCGAAAAGAGTTCAACGGAGTCGTGCGGGATGGCAAAATCGAGCTACTGGATGGGAAACTTACTGATGGAACCCAAGTCCAGGTGCGGGTGAAAAGCTAGTCTTCCCCGCGGGTCGCACTAGGGCACCGATTCACTGGCCTCTTCCGAACGCGCACTCTCGTTTCCGCGCACGTCCACCGCAGAAACCGAATAGAAGTACTTCTTGCCCGATTGCACTTTGCTATCACGATATGCAGGCGTTTTGACTAGCTCCGCGTTGATCTTTACAGGCTGGCCGTTTTCTTCGCGTCTGTAAACGTTGTAACCCGCGAGGTCAGCATCTGTGTCCGGAGCCCATATTAAGTCAATGAATGGTTGCTGGCCTTCACCCGAGAATACGGCCTGCAGACCAGTTGGGACAGCCGGAGGGAAGACGTCGTGTGCGAAGACTTTTAGAGGCGGAGTGTCGTCGCCTTCGACTTCGATTTCTGGCTTATCGGGTTGAGTGATCGCAGTGACCATGTTCGCGCGATACTCGTAGGTTTTTTCCCACTCGAAAATGCGATCAATCAATTCAGGCGAAGCATTGAGCGGAAGTTCTCCTACCAGAGTGTCGACCGTGCCGCCTTCTTCCCTGCGATACACGCGATACCGATATTGCAATCCCGGTACGGATCGTGGTTCTGGGACAGCCTCCCATTTGAGCACGATGCCATCTGCGGTAACGGACGCTTTAAAGTCTGCCGGAGGCGGCAGGGTCGGCCCAGCGGGAACCTGTACTTGGTTAGAAAGACCAGCGCTGCGCCGATCCTCATTCAACAATTCGACTGCATACGTAATCTCGCCGGTTGGATTTGCAAACACGGCAGACGGCAAGTTGTCCACGTAACTTGCTGTGATTTTTGCTTCAGCGGGTCTCTTCTTCTTGCCTTTGGAATGTTGATGTTTCGCAACCGGCGCAATCGGTAGCGTCTCCGGCGGAACTTCTCCGATGGGAGTTTCACACGTGCTCATTTGTTTGTTGAGACTTCGGCAGACATTTGTCGGGCCAAGACGACGAATCGGCCTTCGATCCGTAGTTTCTGTCGGTACCGTCCACGCAAGGTAAACCTTCCCACCCTTGCGAACAGCTCGCAGATCTGAAACCGGCTTTGGAAGCTCAAGCGAGGGCGGCAGTGGAATTCCTGGAGTGCCACACGCCACCAAAATCGTAGTGATCGTTAGGCCGAAAAAAAGCTTTGCGAGCTGTCGCTTCATGAGCAGAAGCATCAGCGTATCAGAACTCGCGTCGTACCAATTTTCGGGCTAACCTGCCAATTCCCCGAGCGCCTCGCGGAACACCCGCGTGTGCTGATCCACATCCGAAGGCTCGGTTTGAGGAGACATGAGAGCCATATTATGAAAAGGCGTGAGCAGAATGCCACGGTTCATCGCGTACAGGTGCATGAAGCGTTCGAGTTCGAAATCCATGGCATCATGAGCTTCCGTTCCATTTTTTGGCGTCTTGGATGAAAACATATATTCGGCGCGGCAACCAAGACGAGTCACATTCCACGGAATTTCAAATTCAGCAATAGCCTTCTCGACCCCCGCCGTCCAGCGCTCGGCCATCAGGATCATGCGATCGAATGCTTCCTTGGTGAGGACCTTGCTCAGAGTCGCGCGCATCGCGGCCAGAGAAAGCGCGTTGCCGGCGAGCGTTCCACCAATGCCTCCGGTGTCACAGTCTTCGAGGCTTTGTTGTTCTGTGATTTGGGTTGCAATTTCCTGCGTAAATCCGTAAGTCGCACCGGGAACTCCCCCGCCAATCGGTTTTCCAAATACCAGGAAATCTGGATCGAGATTTTCCGCGCGCGTGTATCCGCCAGGCCCCGCACAAATGGTGTGCGTTTCGTCAATGATGAGTAATGTGCCGAATTTGCGAGTGAGCTCACGTAACGCTCGATGGAAGCCGGGATCAGGATGAACGATACCAACATTGGTAAGCGCCGGCTCGGCCAGCACACAAGCCACATCTTCAGACGCTAAAGTTTGTTCCAGAGCGGCGAGATCGTTGAATTCGACTACTTTCGTGGTGAGCGCGGGATCCACCGGCGGTCCAATATTTCCTCGCCTCGCTTGGGCCTTGCCATCGTGCAATGTGATGAAAGTCTCGTCGACACTGCCGTGGTAGCACCAGTTGAAAACCAAAATCTTCGATCGGCCGGTAATGTGGCGCGCCAAGCGAATTGAAAACCGATTTGCATCCGTTGCAGTTAGGGCAAATTGCCAGAATGGCAAGCCGAAACGACTCTGCAACTCCTCGCCCACAAAAACAGCATCTTCACTCGGCAGCATCAGAGTAATTCCGCGCCTTGCCTGATCGTCAATAGCCTTTACAGTTGCCGAAGGCGAGTGTCCGGTCATTGCCCCAGTGTCCCCTAGGCAAAAATCGACATAGCTCTTGCCGTCCACGTCGAAGAAATGCGCGCCCTGCGCTTCGCGAACGAATGGCGGGAATGGGCCAGCCCACTTAACCATCCAATTCATTGGTACGCCGCCAAGTAGCGACTTCCCGGCTCTTTCAAACAAAGCTTTGGATTTGGGATGTTCGTTGACGAAGCCCTGCTGCTCGCGCTGCATAAGGGACTGGAGACGAGTGCGGTCGATGGATTTCATGGATGGCTTTGTAGCTTATGGGACGAGAGCAAAAAATAGCAAGAGTGCTTTAAAAAAGCCGAAGGCATCCGCATTTCACGAATGCCATGCCACTGCGCAAACACTGGCCGCGCGGAAACTACAGAATGTACCGCGATAGATCCTGATCTTTTACGATATCGGCCAGCATGCTTCGCACATAGTCGGCGTCGATGTTGAACTGTTCGCCCTTCTTCTCAGGTGCGTCGAAGCTGATATGGTCGAGAACCCGCTCCATAATCGTGTGCAAGCGGCGAGCGCCAATGTTCTCCGTGCCCTCATTTACGCGAAACGCAAAGCGAGCTATTTCTTCGAGCGAATCCTTCGTGAATTCCAGCTTCACGCCTTCCGTTTCGAGCAAGGCCACGTACTGCTTCACGAGTGACGCTTTCGGCTCAGTCAAGATCCGGATGAAATCTTCCATGGTCAGAGACTGTAGCTCTACGCGAATTGGAAACCGGCCCTGCAGCTCAGGGATTAGGTCGCTTGGTTTTGAAACGTGAAAGGCTCCAGCCGCGATGAACAGGATGTGGTCCGTACGCACCATGCCATAGCGAGTATTGACGGTCGTACCTTCGACGATCGGGAGAATGTCACGTTGCACGCCTTCCCGCGAAACATCCGGCCCATGGCCGCCTTCACGCCCCGCAATCTTGTCGATTTCGTCGAGAAAAATTATTCCAGAATCTTCAACGCGGTCGATGGCTGTGCGCGTAACCTGATCCATGTCGATCAGGCGCTGCTCTTCTTCCTGAATCAAGTATTCAAAGGCTTCGTTGACCTTCATCTTCCGCTTCTTTGTACGCTGGCCGAAGATGTTGGGCAGCATGTCCTTGATATTTACATCCATCTCTTCGACGCCCTGATTCGAGATGATTTCGAAGGACGGGAAATTGCGCTCGCGCGTTTCTATCTCGACCGTCCGTTCGTCCAGTTTGCCCTCGCGCAATTGTTGCCGGAGCTTCTCACGAGTGCGCGACTGAGAATCTCCCGAAGTAGTCGTTCCTTCCAGGATCAATCCACCTGTGTTGGAGGCCCCGTCAGACGGGCGCGCGGGAGGCGGAGGCGGTAAAAGAATATCGAGAAGGCGCTCTTCCGCGTTAAGCTCGGCCTTGTCGGATACGTCTTCCAGCTTCTCCTCGCGAACCATATCAATCGCGATTTCGAGCAAGTCGCGGATGATCGACTCGACATCGCGTCCCACATAACCAACCTCGGTAAACTTCGACGCCTCAACTTTTAAAAAGGGCGAGTTGGCAAGCTTCGCAAGTCGCCGCGCGATTTCAGTCTTGCCCACGCCAGTGGGTCCGATCATGATGATGTTCTTGGGGATGACCTCTTCCGCGAGCTCGGGCGTCAACTTCTGCCGCCGCATGCGATTGCGCAACGCGATCGCCACGGCGCGCTTAGCGTCCTTTTGCCCGATCACGTGTTTATCGAGCTCGGCGACAATCTCACGCGGAGTGAGTTCGTCGAGAGCAATTTGTTCTTCTTCCACGGTTCCAGGTAGATAAATGGCCATAAATTCAGTCGTTGGTCCTTGGCCGTTAGCCATTCAATGAGGGCGTTCGCGCTAACGACCAAAGACGAACGACCAATGGCGCTCTTATAATTCCTCTATTGTTACCTTGTCATTTGTATAGATGCACATCTTGCCAGCAATCTTCATTGCTTCTTCCGCGATCTGGCGCGCCGAGAGCTGTGTGTGGTCAAAGAGCGCTTGCGCCGCGGACTGCGCATAAGGACCGCCACTTCCGATCGCTGCTATCCCGCCATCGGGCTCGATCACGTCGCCTTGCCCGCTGAGCAAGAAGGTCTGATCTTTATCAGACACCAGCAGAAGCGCTTCAAGGTGGCGGAGAAATTTATCCGTGCGCCAATCTTTCGCGAGTTCGACCGCAGCGCGTCCAATATTGCCGTGATACTGTTCGAGCTTCGACTCGAACCGGCTGAAAAGCGAAAATGCATCAGCAGTAGAACCGGCAAATCCAGCGAGAATTTTCTCCTGGTAAAGGCGGCGAATCTTTTTCGCGGAATGCTTGATAACACCTTCGCCAAGGGTAACTTGGCCGTCTCCGGCAAGCACGACATGACCGTCGCGGCGCACACAAAGAACTGTAGTAGAGCGGATCAGACGCTTCGTAGGCATGAGAGCAATTCTTGATTATAGCAGCGGAACACGCGCGCCGAATGCGACGGAAGCGCGCCTTTCCCTATGCATGAACTGGTTGGGCGTTCGCCTTGCTGCTTAGCAGCTGCCTCAGGACATACTGCAAAATTCCGCCGTTCGCGTAGTACTGCGCCTCTTGCGGAGTATCGATTCGCACTAGCGCCTTAAACTCCGACGCCTTGCCATTGTTACTGGCTCGTACGATTACTTCACGGCCCGGCGCAAAATGCTCCACCAGTTCCCGAACTCCTGCTATTTGGATGACTTCTTCTCCGCTAAGATTCAGTGACTGCGCATTTTCTCTCGCCAGGAACTGCAGCGGGAGGATCCCCATGCCCACCAGGTTCGAGCGATGAATGCGTTCGTAGCTTTCAGCGATTACGGCACGTACTCCCAGGAGGCGAGGCCCTTTGGCCGCCCAGTCGCGGGACGAACCCGATCCGTATTCTTTGCCAGCGATTATTACCAGCGGCACGCCATCGGCAATATATTTTTCGGACGCGTCAAAAATTGACATCTCGGTGCCATCCGGCAGATGACGCGTGAATCCGCCTTCGAGATTCGGCACCATTTTGTTGCGCAGACGCACGTTGGCAAAAGTGCCGCGCACCATAACTTCGTGATTGCCACGGCGGGAGCCGTACGAGTTGAAGTCCGCCGGCTTCACTCCATGTTCGATCAAATATTCCCCCGCCGGGCTATCTTTCTTGATGGATCCAGCCGGTGAAATGTGATCAGTCGTAACGCTGTCGCCAAGCACCGCCAACATCCGCGCGTTCCGGATGTCCTCCACCGCTCCCGCCTTCAGCGTCATCCCATCGAAATACGGCGCGCGACGTATGTAAGTTGAATTTGCTTCCCAGGCGTAGGTTCCGCCCTTCGGGACCGGCAGTCCACGCCAATGCGCATCACCCTCGTAAACTTCGCCGTAACTCTTGCGGAACATGTCTGATGAGATCGATTTTTGGACGGTCTCTTCGACCTCACGTTGTGAAGGCCAGATATCAGCAAGGTAAACTGGCTTGCCTTCCCGGTCGTTGGCGATCGCATCTTTTCGGAGATCGAGATCAATGCGTCCGGCAAGCGCAAACGCGACCACCAGCGGTGGGGACATTAGATAATTGGCACGCACTTCAGAGTTGATACGTCCTTCAAAGTTACGATTGCCCGACAGCACCGAAGCGACAACGAGGTTGTTCTCGTCAATCGCTTTCGACACTTCGTCTGGCAGTGGCCCAGAGTTCCCAATGCAAGTCGTGCAGCCGTAGCCCACGATGTGGAATTTCAGTTTTTCCAGATACGTAGTCAATCCAGCGCGATCGAGATAGTCACGGACGACTTTCGATCCGGGTGCGAGTGAAGTCTTCACCGCGTGTGGAACTTGCAACCCGCGCTCGACTGCCTTCTTGGCGAGAAGTCCAGCCGCGACCATCACCGAGGGATTCGAAGTGTTGGTGCAACTGGTTATAGCCGCGATCACCACGCTGCCATGTCGCAAGTTGCCGTTGACATCCTTCGAGACGTGCTCGTGCACGTTCGGATCTTCCACGCCAATCGCAGCGGGATTGCCGCCCTCCTGCTCCCATCGGTTCTCTTGCTTGAGTGCAACAGCGGAAGGCGCGGACATCTGCGCTGCAGCTTTTGCGCCGGACTTCGGCCTTATTAATGAAGGAAGAGCATCCTCAAAAGATTGACGAGCTTGCGAGAGCGGCACGCGATCCTGCGGACGCTTCGGACCCGTTCGGCCAACTGACTGAAGAACGACAACATCGTCTATATCGGCGACCTCG
>JAOAPG010000316.1 GCA_025462785.1 Acidobacteriaceae bacterium | reverse complement strand
TAGGAAATAAAGTTTGGGCATCGGGATACAAGGTTATTTTTTCGAATGAGATTGTCGGGCATGTGCTCACTCCGCGTTCGATTGCACGCACTATCGGCGACCAGTTGCGGTGGATGAAGAGCACGCGCTACTCGCGTCCTATAGGACACATTGGGAGCGGGCTTACCTACGCGATGCCGTTTGGGGTTCTCGGGCTCGTTGGTGCTTCAGCTCTGGGCAATATTCGTCTAGGGATCGGTTTGTTTGCGGCAGCCTTCGTCAATCGAGTCGTGCAGTCGATTGCGATCGGATGGGGAATCATTGGCGATCCGCGCGCGCTTTATTTCTGCTGGCTTTATCCGTTACGAGATTTCTTAGGATTTTTTATTTGGATGGCAAGTTTCCCCAGCCGTAACTTTTACTGGCGAGGCGAGATGTACAAATTCAGCAAGGGTGGACGAATCGTGCCGCGAGATCGAGCGGCAAAGAGTGCGGTGGGAATGGAGTTGTAGAGGGTGATTGCATTTAAGCTGAGACGCTCGCGGAAGCTATCGTGACCCTTTGCGAAAATCGCGCAAAGATGGGCACCCAGTTAGAACGCTGCTGAGAAAGCAGGACGTCCACGCCTGGCTTAGAGTCATTTCGCAATTTTAATGGGCAACGCAATCGTTGAGAAGATCCAACTCCCATTCCTGGCCCACGAGATCTTTGCCGAAGCTGTGATGCGGTTCTTCTTTAACCAACCGGAACCCTGCTTTTTCGTATATGCGATGCGCAGTAGTAAGAATACTCTGCGTCCAAAGAACGACTTTCCGGTAACCTACTGTTCGCGCGAATTGGATACACTCTTTTACCAGTGCATCTCCAAGGCCCATCCCTCTTGCGCTCGGCTCGACAAATGGAAGCCGGAGCTTTGCTGTATGTTGCTCAGTTGGATGCTTAACGAGGAAGATGTGCCCGGCGTGCTGACCATCTACTTCGGCAATCCAGCAGCGTTCCCGGCTGGAATCGAAGTTGGTGAGGAACTCGCTGACAATTCGCGCCACCAGCGCTTCGAACATTTCGTTCCATCCGTATTGCTGGGCATATCCGAGACCTTCTCGGTGGGCGATCCAGCCCATATCGCCAACTCGATGAGCACGAATTGCGTATGGTTGAGCGTTTCGGCTAGCTTTCATGAGAATTCCTTCGATGGTTTGCATGGAGTCGATAAGTTGCAGACGAGCCGAGTGGGGCAGGCCCTCCAAAAGAGTTCGAGCTTGCCCTTCGGAGAGGACATTGAGTTTTTTAAATGACGATTTGCCCCGGGGTGTGAGTGAGAGTTCGGCGTAACGTCCGTCCTGGTCAGAGGTCTTCCTTCGCAACAGACCGTCGCGCTCGAACTTCCCCAGCAAACGACTTAAATATCCGGGGTCCATATCGAGCTCTTCGGCGATTTCCTTTGCTTTGGGCGAGGTGCGGGTCGCGAGCTCGTAAAGCACGCGAGCCTCGGGTAAGCTGAAATCGCTGTTGAGGAGTCCTTCGTTCAAGGTTCCAATCAACCGTGTGTACATTCGGTTGAAGCGGCGAAAAGTTGCTATGTCATCGGTCAAAATCAAAGAAGACATTTAAAGTTTCTCTTGGGAATTATGATTAGTTTAAATAGTTGACTTTGTCAACTATGCTGGGGGATGCAGATCCGGAAGATCTTAGAATGTGGGAACGTGGATTGATCTAGGGAAACACATATCGACCCATCAAGCGGGAATCAATTATGACCTCGGTACGAATAGACAAATGGCTTTGGGCTGCGAGATTTTTCAAGACGCGGGCATTAGCCGCGCGAGCCTGCGAGCTCGGCAGAATTCAATCCAATGGACAGACTGTCAAACCTGCACGTGAGGTCCGGATTGGAGACATGTTGCGAGTGACCAATGACGGGGGCGACTTCCACGTGGAGGTTCTGCTTCTGAGTGAAGTGCGCGGCCCGGCTTCAGTTGCACAAACGCTTTACCGGGAAACGGAACCGAGCCGGGAGCTGCGCATGAAGGTGGCAGCGGAACGCAAGGCAATGAAGCAATTTGAAGAGTGGCCGGCGGGGAGGCCATCGAAACGTGATCGCCGGAGGATCATCCAATTCCGGGGTAGAGCCTGACTGCGGACTAATGACCATCGCTCTACACTGAATGTCGAATCGCCTACGAACTCTTAAAAGCAGCTTTGGGCGGGACGCACACGGATTCGAACCAGCGACTGATATATACCTGAGCGTGGGCTTCGCCACAGAAATGCCGGGCGGTGGGGCTATTGGCGGCAGTTAGATGCCACTTGAGAACCGCGAGCTTCTGATCTCCGCACTCGATCACAAACCAATGGGTCGGATTCTGATTTACGATCCCGCAAATTTCGCACTGGAATTCCTTCAGATTCGACATGCGTTCTCCGTTGAGCGATGGCTCGGCAAGGGTTAGTATAGCGGCAAGTCGGGGTAACGAGCATCGACTTGAGCAGGCTGCGTTAGGAAAAGGGCTGAGTCTTCAAGTGATGTGCGTGATGGGCATCTGCGGATAGGAAAGTTTCCGTGCCGAAGAAAGTACCGAACAAGAGGTTGGACGGCAAGATCGCGCTGGTTGCCGGAGCGACGCGCGGAGCCGGGCGGGGAATCGCCATCGCACTGGGCGAGGCAGGTGCGACTGTTTATTGCACCGGCCGTAGTTCACGGGAACTTACGAAGAAACGGCGGCCCACTCCCGGCCGCCCTGAAACTATTGAAGAGACTGCTGAATTGGTCACGGCCGTTGGCGGATGCGGCATCGCCGTAAGAGTGGACCACACGGAACCTGCTGAGGTGAAGAAGCTAGTCGCCGGAATCAAACGGCGGCACAAGGGACTAGACATCCTTGTCAATGACATATGGGGCGGCGACGCGCTTACCGAGTTCGGCAAGACATTCTGGAAGGTTAACCTCGACAATGGCCTGCTGATGCTGAAGCAGGCAATCCATTCGCACATCATCACTTCGCACTATGCCGTTCCGCTCATGCTAGGTCGAGGCGGCGGTATTATTTTCGAAATTACCGACGGAGACGCTTTTTACTATCGTGGCAATCTTTTTTATGACTTGGTGAAGATTTCCGTCATACGACTGGCCTTTGCCATGTCCCGCGAGCTGCGCAAACGAGATGTTGTTTCGGTGGCATTGACTCCGGGTTTTTTGCGCTCGGAAGCTGTGCTGGACCATTTCGGAGTCAGCGAAGCGAATTGGAAGGACGGCGGGAAGAGAGGTCCGAATTCAGGAAATCAGAACGATGCCGGCGCGGATTTCCTGATGTCAGAATCGCCGAGGTACATAGGCCGCGCAGTGGTAGCGCTGGCGGCAGATCCGAAGGTGAAAGAGAAAGAGAAGAGCGGGCGTGTTTTCAGTTCGTGGGCACTGGCGCGCGAGTATGGATTTACTGACCTCGACGGCACACGTCCGGATTGGGGCGGCTATGCCACGAAGAAGTACGGGAAGTACAAAATCTGCGATGAGCAATTTTATTCGTACTGGACTCCGGGACTCATTGAGATGATTTTTCCGGATTGGTTTTGATGGGGATGCCAAAAATCGCAGCCCGAAGGACTTCCGAGAGCAGCTAACCTTAACCACAGAGTTCACAGCGGACTACGTCCACTCTTCGGTGACAATCTGCTCCCAAGGCATTGCACCGGCACCCGCATCTCGTCTGTAGAGGATTCCGCCGGTCCCCCGGCGTCCGAGGTTGAGAGAACGAAGCACTTCATAGCCATTTGTGACAAGCGTTCGAGCAACACAGTCCGACACCCCAGCTAGGAATTGCGGATCGATTCGGCAGTCTACCTCTGGTTCAAAATAAAGCCAAAAATCCCAGTTCCTTAATTCAGAAAAATCGGAAACAGAGACCGTCACTTCAAGACCAACAGAAAAACAGCGAAAATAACGACCCTCGGCGAAATTGCTGCTCTCCCTTTCCTCCCGCCGTACCGCCAATGATCGTTTCCAGGTTACTGACAAAAGAATCAAGCGTTTCGTCTTCAGACTTCTTCTTAATAAGCAAGTCGCTCATAGGTTTGTGATACTCATTCCGGATCTAGCACTCCAGTGCCGAGCTATTTCACGAACTGTAGTCCGTGCGGTACGGCCGCCCGGAAAACGTAGGCGTAGAGCAGCACGATTACTCCTACGATCGAACACAGTGCAACCGAGTGCCATGCCACGAACCGGAAAATGATTCCTTCATTGCCTACCTGTTCGGTGGCGGAGGTTGCTATCGTGATGGACTGGGCGTCCACCATCTTCCCCATCACGCCTCCGGCGCTGTTGGCGGCGCACATGAGGATCGGATCGATGCCGAGTTGTTGAGAAGTAATTCTTTGCAGACTTCCGAAAAGCGCATTGGCTGAGGTGTCACTGCCGGTAAGCGCAACGCCTAACCATCCCAGGAATGTGCCGAAGAATGGATACAGCCATCCGGTGCGGGTGAACGCCAGACCTAATACCGCGTCGAGGCCAGAGTAGCGCGTCACATAGCCAAGCCCTAACATGAACGAGATCGCGATCATGGCGAGCCGCATTCGCACCAGCGTCCTCCAAAAAGTCTTCATGAGTTGCAGAGGACCCAAGCCCAGCAATAATCCGGACACGATTGCCGAAAAAAAACAGCCGGTCCCGGTGGCTGAGAGCCAGTTGAAATCGTATCGCGCTGCCTCGGGAGTTGGCTTTGCAACCACGGGCACGGCGCGAGAGATGGCATTGTGCAGGTAAGGCACATCCCATCCCGGCGGACCGGGGCGGACTTTGCCGTTCGCAAGCACCACTCGAAAGGACGGCGTAGTAGCCCGATTCATGGCTGACTTTATCGATGGCAATCCCCAGAGGAGCACAGAGACCGAGAGGATGGCGAAAGGCATCCATGCCCTCAAGACCTGTACTGCGGAGTAGGTTCGTACTTTTACAATTCCATCAAACTGTTCCGCAAACCATTCGCCGCCAACGTCGTCAGCGATCGCCCCCGCAGGTAGGGGAACAGTTTCGGCCTTCTCGTCATAGTCGAAGCGCCAAATGTTTTTCGGTTTCCAGAGTCGAAGGAAAATCAAGGCGGCGATAATCGAGACCACGCCCGCCATAATGTCGACCAAATTGCTATCTATGTAATTCGACCAGAAAAACTGAGTAAGAGCGAACGAGCTGCCGACAACCAGGATGGCGGGAAATACTTCGAAGGTTTCCTTCCAACTGACCATGGTCTTCACCAGCCAAAGAGGGATGAGGATCGCAGTAAAAGGAAGAATGCGGCCGATCATGG
>JAOAPG010000298.1 GCA_025462785.1 Acidobacteriaceae bacterium | reverse complement strand
GGGCTTTCAGTTGGCCAGAACTATTCCGGAATGATCGATTTTAATAGTCAGCAGAGGAACGAGGAAATTCGATGAAGAAGCTTTTCGTAGGCAACATCCCCCACAGCACAACTGAAGCCGAGCTACGGACGTTTTTTGAGCCGCACGGAAAAGTTGATCAAGTTAGCGTAGTAACAGATCGGGATACTGGTCGTTCCCGAGGTTTTGCTTTTGTTGAGATGGCGGATTCTGGCGAAGCCGAAAAAGCGATTGCCGCTTTGAACGGAAAAGAACTGGGCGGGCGCGCGTTGAATATTAACGAAGCACGTCCTAAAACCGCGGGCGGTGGTGGAGGATTCGGGGGAGGTCGTCCGGGCGGCGGTGGTGGCCGGCCTGGTGGCGGTGGCGGATTTGGTGGAGGACGTCCCGGCGGTGGTGGTCGACCTGGTGGCGGAGGAGGAGGGCGGTCCGGTGGTGGAGGACGGCCCGGTGGCGGCAAATCTGGGGGCGGTCGCTCAGGAGGTCGTGGTGATGATTATGACGGCCATGCCCGCCAGCCCCGGGAACCGCGCTGGTAAAACTTTGTAAATAGCACGCACGCTGCGGTTCGCCGTGCGTTCAATCAGCTGAGGTCTGCTGAGAATATTCCTATTGGGAGGTGTCGAATGGCTGGTCGAAGTCGCTCAAGTTTCAATAAGCGTTTGAAGGAGCGCTCCCGTCAAGAAAAGGCACGCGAGAAGGCGGAAAAGAAAGTTCAAAAGAAATTAGGAAAGCCGGAAGGTGGGCTGGACGACGATTTGTCCATCGATTTTTCGGCTGCACAGGATCAATTGGCTCTTCCTGGAGAATCGAATATCGAGGAAGCGCCGGACGAAATCTGATCTGGAATTCTCTGCGCCGAATTATCCGTGTGAGCTTCGGCTCACACGGAGCATTTTGCGTTTACATTCTTCTGCCCGCAATGCGCACTTTCTCTGTAACAACAAGCTCTAGTCGTTCTCCTTTTACCCAGAATATTCGTAGGTAAGGTTGCGCATATGTGGTCTCTACCCTACAATTTTTAGCCATGTCTGCAGAACCGTTGGTAATAGATCGGTTTCATGGCGGTGGGCACAATCAGGACGTTCTCTGCCTCAAGGGCCCACTCACGCTTTATACGCACTCATCTCTGCAAAATGCGGTTCGCACTGAAGCGGCCAGCACTGTGATCCTGGATCTAGCTGAAGTTCCTTACGTAGACTCTTCTGGGCTCGGAGCGCTGGTAAGCGCGCACGTCTCGCTGCATAAGTCTGGAAAGCATCTAGTTTTAAGCGGGGTGAACTCTCGCATATTAAAGTTGTTCGAGATCACGCGTGTAGACTCGCTTTTTCTGATCTTCCCTACCTTAGACGAGGCGATCGACACGCTAAGTAACTCTGCCAACGCTTAGGACTATCCGGAGCATCGACCGTGAATGTTATCAGCATCGGTGAGGTGCTTTGGGACGTGGTGGGTCCAACCGGGCATTTGGGCGGTGCTCCTTTCAATTTTTCGGCCCACCTTAGCAAACTTGGACATAACGTTTCATTTATCAGCGGAGTCGGAAGCGACCCCCGGGGGCAGCGAGTTCTCGAACAAATGGCAGAACAGGGGCTCTCAAGCCAGTATGTACGGCGGGTAGAGGACTACCCGACCGGCATCGCGACCGTCACTCTCTACGGGAGCGGCCAGCCGGAATTCGTGATTAAACGTCCCGCCGCTTATGATTTTCCGCAACTCACAGCCGCAGAATTCCAAGCGATTTTAAGCCAAAGGGCCGATTGGTTTTACTACGGCACCCTCCAACAAATGAGTTCTACGGCAAGAGAATTGAGCAGGGAACTATTGGATTCGAAATGTGCCGCGCGAAACTTCTACGATTTAAATCTGCGAAAGCATTCTTACGAACCGTCTCTAGTTGAAGAATTAATGTCCCGGGCCACGATTGTAAAGCTAAACGATACCGAGGTTGACGAGGTCATGAGGATATTTGGTAATTCCTACTCCTCTCTAGAAGAATTCTGTCGCTGTTATTCCGCGAAGTTTGGTTGGGAGGCAGTATGCGTCACGCGAGGTGCAAAGGGTTGCGCCCTCCTAATGAACGATGATTATTATGATGTGCCTGGTTATGCCGTAGAGGTCGTGGATACTGTGGGAGCGGGCGATGCCTTCGCGGCAGCCTTCGTACATGGTTTTGGAAGCGGATGGTCCGCCTGGGAAATTGGTGATTTCGCTAACCGCCTGGGTGCCTTGATTGCGAGCCGTCGAGGAGCAATTCCGCCCTGGACGATGGAAGAGATCCAAACTCAACGTTCGCTTTAGTCCTAGCTTTCGATTTCGCAAAATCGAACTACTCTTTACCGGAGGCAATTACAACGGGCTAGAGGCTTGTGTCTCCTGTACTGGCGGAATAACTTTTTGTTCCCGAGACGTCTCCAAAAACTTTTGCGCTTCCTTCAATCGCGCCACTCGTCGATCTCCGTCTTCATCGGACAATGCTTCCCATACCATATCCAGCCAGGTTGCGAATTCCAGTTGCATGATTGATCTCCCATCCAGAGTCTCTCAATCCCTCGGGTTGTGGGCCATCCGGAAAACACCTCAGATCGGCCGCGCGCCGCACGTATTACTCCCTTCACTTAACTACTTACATGCGAGGTTCTACATTAAGAGCCTAATTGTCTGGATTCGTTCCTATTCCGTAGTCTTAGGCAGGTTAGAAATTCTCTAATCACTCAAAGCGAGGGAAAGATCGTGCAGACTGTCACTTTTGGGATTCGAAACCTTGGGACTTCGGATAGCAAGCACTTGAAGCAAACTTTTAACACCGCGCTAACGGAACTCACTGGTGGAACCCTATCGGAGAGAGCTCGTAGGGCCCGAACTCCAATTGTGCAACGGAACCGAAGAGTGTTGGGAGCGCCGGTGCTCGACCCGCAAAAGCGCGCTCTAGCCGATGCAGCCACTGCACTAGCCGCGTTGTGGCAAACCAAAGGTTGACGATTTAGGGAATTCGGGGTCGGCTCGGACGCCGCGAAGAGGATGGATACTCAGCCCTCCGTCCCGTGCCCCCGATTCTCTCCCACAGTTCATCGCCAGTCTGGAATGTTGACGCGCGGCGATAGTTCCTAGCGAGATAGTCTCGAATCGGACCGAGGTGATCTGACGCTGGATCCGCGTCTGGGTCAGTGAACATTTCTCGATTTAGCATCAGCAATGGGACTTTGTTCTTTTCGAGTGCTTGGATCGTTCCCGACACTTGTTCTGGACGCGTGTACTCAAAAGGTACAAAAACGTCAATCGGCGCAGGATTTTGCACCTGCAAGGCGAATAGGACTGGCGGCGTCCCAAACATCAACTGTCCACGGTAAGTATGTCCCAGTGCATACCGGTACTCTTCATAACGTGCGGGATCTATCAATGCCGTTCTCCCTATTGGGAGATCAAGGGAAGCCGTCCACCGGGTTTGGCTTCGCACCACTCCCCCCAATGCTAAAGCCATCGCTGCCGCTCCCAGTCCGATTTTGACGATTACCATAGCCCGCCCCGCTCGATCCAGAAGCCAGGTTAGGAGAATCATGGCCGGAGGACTAACAGTAGCAAGTCGTTTCCACGAAGGTGATGACGCAACCGCAAGAAACATTGCGATGCCGACTAGGGAAAGAAGCAAAACCTTGTCCCAAGCCTGATTAGAGTCTTTTGCCGGTCGCCGAAGCATGACGAGGACACAAATGCCGTACACCAGCGGAACAGCGAGGTGAACAAAAACGAATGGAATGGTTGAGAGGCCAAATTTTCCAAAGCCACTCCCGTAAACTTGCCAACTATTCAAGTGAACCGAAGGGTAGTACCGGAGCGGGAACACGACCAAGCAAAATAACCAGCGGTTCAAACCGGCAGCTCGTATGAAATACCAATTCCCCGCAGCGAACACCGCGAACGCCAGGCTAGATAGAAGTATGCTCTTGAGCCATCGCTCACGTTTTGGCAAACCCTCCGGTCGGCTCTTCAGGAGTAGGTAGGCGGTGAATCCAGCAAGGGCCGTCACTCCTTTTGGCTGCGTATACCAGCCTGCTATGCCGCACAGTGATCCTGCGGCCGCGATGTTGGACAATGAATCGCCATGCATCAGAAGCAGCACGGCGGCCATAATCGCGATCGTGCTGAACCAATGGTGGGTCGCATCAAGCGATCCCGGCATGACGAAGCCAGCTAATAGCAGTCCCGGGAGTGCAATTACGGGCCCACGCATCAGCTGCGCCGCAATGAGCGTCATGAGCAACGCGGTTGCGGCCGCCAAGCAAGCAATCATCAGATTTGGTATCCAGGAGCGTGCGCCGAATCCTTTGATCAGTAGTGCGTAGGTCAATTCCGTCCCCGGCGGAATGAATGCAAAGTAATCGCGATACAGTCGGCCCGCAACAATTCTGGTCCCGTTGTTCAGAAAGCCCACTGCATCTCCCCAAGGCAGCAGCGGGATGTTTAGAAAGATAAAGGAGCGAAAGTAGCAGACTCCAAAGTTAAATAGAGAAACTAGAGCTGCAATCGAAATGGTGCCAAAGCGAAATTGTGGGATTGAGATTTTCACTTGGCCACTCTTAATTCTGCAGATGAACCCGAGCAAGAGCGGTGAGGCCGAGCCCTCTTCCGCAATCGGTTGCATACAATAATGTGTGGGCGTCCTCCCACGATGGCAACGTCGCATTACATGCCGTGTGCGTCAATTGCTGCTCGATTCCGGTTACTAGCTCGCGGACCACAAGCTGCCATGATCCCGATATCCGGCGGCTAAACGCGAGTCGTTTCCCGTCCTCAGAGATGGAAGGGTATCTCGCTGGACCGGCAATCCCAGTCAAGGGCTCAACCACACCGGTTGAACGTCTCACGATAATCAATTGCGCTCCCCTCACAGAACCAACGGCAGCTATCAGGTCGCCTTCCGAAGTGGCATTGACATCCAAGATGCGCGGCGCACCATGTATGATCACGCGCGTGGCCGATGGAGATTTCGTTTCAGACATCCAAACAGTCGTTTTCCCGTGTTCTTCTCGAACGAAAGCAAGCCATCTACCATTCGGCGAGACTTTAGGCTGCTCACCTTCTGCAACATATTCAGGAATCGCATTCGGAGGCTCGAGCGGGAGTTGCATGATGGAAGACTGTCTGGTGACATCTTCGAAATACCCGACAGGGCCATGCTTGCATCCCCCAACTGAAAGGACATCATCAGAGAAGGGCAGAGCTCGCACTTGGTTATTCTGCAGAGCCATCGCAGCGTACTTCTCTCGCATCATTTCGGTAAAAACCACTCCACTTCTCATCGCGACAGGATTGCTGGCACTGTAGCCGATCGAGGCATTTGACACCCGACGGCGAAAGTCTTCTGCCCGGTTCTTCAAGGGCCTCAGATTTGAAATTGCCAGCGCCACGGTCACTAAAGCAGCAAATGCCACCCATCTCGTTCCAATGCGTGAGCCCTTGCCTGAAGCAAGGTTCCGTAGGAGTAAGACGTAAAGAGCAAGGGTCCCCACCAATCGGGGCAGGAGCAGTTCTCCAATCCGGCCCGGCATCGGGGCGCACGCGATTGTGAAGAGCAGTAGGAAGGCGAGTACTTGGCGTTTGTCTGTAGGTTTGAGAAGTTCGTTAACCGCGATAACGGCAGTAAAGATGAGTATGCAGTAGTGATACGAGGCTGGCATGGAAGATGAAAGAAGCAAGAGAACTACGAAGGCCGACCACTCCAATGCCTTGCCGGCTTTTGCGCTCTCGTCGCGTGTTGCCCATAGGAAGCCAAATAGAAGGCCCACGCCCGTGATCGCTTGGGCTACCGCATAAAGCACCGGCGAGTTGAAGAGAGGCGAAGGGTTTAATTCGGGCTCGAAAAGAAACAGGTGATGCCAGAGCGCTGTAAATGAATTCCACTGAAGACTGTAGGGTCCGACTAGCTCACCGCGAAGCGCCCTGGGGAGCACCTCGATCAAAAAAATCCGGTGGACCTCCGAACCAAAAACAGCGATGGAAACTGCAGCCGATGCGGCGGTTCCAAGAATCAGTCCCGCGGCCGATCGCCAGTCTCGTCTCCAGATAAACAGGATCAGAAAGAGAGCAGGAAACAACTTAATAGATGCGGCCGCCGACAGCAGCAGACCCGAGGTAAGTCGGTGGTTCAAGCATGAACAGTAATAGGCGGCGCAGATCAGCAACAGAACGAGAACGTAATACTGGCCGAATAAGAAATTCGCGCGCAGTGGTGCTATGCACAGCAGGGAAATAAGCGCAATTCGGCACCACCCCAGCTTTGTCACGCGATTCAGCAACCCCAAAGCAAGCAGAAGGAAGCCGAGGTTCAAGACGAGCCAGGCACGCTTCGCTGCCAACGGAGAGAGGAGACTCAGCGGCAAAATCGGCATCGCACCCATCGGTGGATTGGGAACAAAGCCCACCAGTGGTTGTTCGATACCCAAGTAGTCCTTTTGTCGTTGGAACCAGATCCACTCATATACCCGGTCGAGAGGAATCCCTCGGCGGTGGAGAGAAGCTGCGAGGTAATAGTTAGGGAAGTCGGTATTGAGAGTTCGCCAGGCAGGCAGGAAGCCGCGCGCGGCAAACATTACTAATAAGGCAGCCAGCAGAATCCACTCTGCGATATCTGCATATTGGGCGAATCTCGACCCAGAGCTCAATCGACCCGGCCCAACGGTTTTAAGGTCGGCCTCGCTAGACATCGCGGTTCCTTTTCGTAGCTGTTGTTGTTCTGGGTTAAGCCAATGTTCGTAGCCACAATACTAGGCTTTAATTTGAACATTTCGGCATCACGAAACCATAGCAGCCTCGCTATCAGTTGAGAGCACCGGACCTTAAGGATTTACAAACATTCGACAATTTTGTGACGAATCCAAAAGCGCCCTTTAGTAGCCTTTTTGACTCGCGACCACATGTTCGGAGTACTGAGCAGTTATTGGTTAACGGAGGTTGAGACTCACCCAAACTGCGCAATAAGCCAGGCGTAAACTGACATGGATTCAAAAAAATAAACAATGACACCGAACATGGGCAATTTCTACATCCTGTTTTATCGTATGTACTTCGTCATTAAGAGGTCTGCAGCGGAAGGTGTGTTGCATCGGTGGCCCAGCATAGGACGAGACCTCGACCGGCTTAAGCGGCTGGTCCAGCGTCATTTCCCTGAAAAGAGATACGCTTGGGTGCGGATTGAATCCGGCATATCGCAGGGAATGTGGATGCGGATTTGTGTTCCCGGAGAAACCGGCCTCTTGCGTGGTGAGCATGAACCCGAAGTGCAGAATGCAATCTCGGCTGCGGTTCGGCCGGGTGCTGTTATTTATGACGTTGGCGCGCACGTTGGAAGTATGGCTCTTGGCGCAGCCAAGCTTGTGGGCGACTTGGGCCATGTCGTGGCTTTTGATGGAGACCCCGAAAACATTGAACGCTTACGGGGAAATAGCGCGAGGAACGGATTGGAAGGGCACCTTCAAGTGGTACACGCGGTGGTATGGTCCCGTACAGCGAGTGATGGAGTTTCCTTTCGTCGCGGCACAACAGCTAGGTCTCAGGGTGGAGTCGAAGCCGATGGAAACCGCCCTGTGCTGGCATGCGGTGAAGTGATAAATGTTCCGGCAATCACGCTAGATGACTTCATCGCAGCCGGGGGGCTTCCGCCACAATTGGTGAAGGTAGACGTAGAGGGCGGTGAGTACGAAGTGCTGCGTGGCGGGGCAAAGCTTTTTGCGACTCAGCGGCCGCTTCTCATCGCCGAAATCCACCACCAACAGGCTGCCGAACTAATCACGGCGTGGCTGAACGAATACAAATACCAAGCGCAGTGGAACATACCGGAACAAAAATTCCCGCGACGCCTATTTGCCTGTCCCAGTGAACAAGATGGAGAACCTTGGATGCGAGATACCTCATGATATGCAAGGTGGGCAATCCCCGGCTATCGATGTCATCATTGTCCTTTCTGTTCTTTAAGTTCGACCGGCATAGGATGCCGATGAGGCTAGAGAACGAGGGATGTCAGTGCCAGCCAAACGTCTCCAATCGTCGTGAGTTATGTGTGTCGAATACCGAACAGTTTGGCTCGTATGAATATAGGATCACCACCCATATATCCTCAATGAAATCCAAAACTTATCTCCGCGGCCTTACCGAATTCAATCGACAGGTTTTCTTTGAAGCACACGAAACTCTTGAGGACGTTTGGCGGGATGCTTCTGGCAGTGATAGGGCATTTCTGCAAGCGTTGATTCAGACCTCCGTTGCCTTTCACCACTTCACTAAAGGAAACGTGATTGGCACCAGCTCCCTCCTAGAAAAATCGGCTCATACTCTGGCGAAGTATGCGGATGTGTTCGGCGGAATTGACGTTCTGGCTTTGCGTCAATCCATTGCCGAGTGGCGGCAAGCCTTGGATGACGGCTTAGCGCCACCTACCTTTCCAAAATTTCAGTTTTGTCGAATAGCGAAACCTAGCCGCTGAAAGTCCCTGTTAAAATCATTTTTTCGATGAGCAAACCTTCTCCCATAAGCACGAAATCGAGTAATTCAAAGCGCGACGCCGTACCCTTGCTCGATCTTCACCGCCAATACCAAACAATCCGCGATAAAGTCTTAGCCGCGGTGGAACGGGTATGCGCCTCGCAGCATTTTGTTTTAGGCAAAGAAGTTGAATTGTTGGAAGACGAACTCGCGGCTTTCACCGGAGCAGCGGCAGCTGTGGGATGCGCATCCGGAACTGACGCGCTCTGGCTGGCATTAGTCGCGGCCGGTGTAAAGTCGGGCGACGCTGTAATCACGACTACGTTCAGTTTCTTCGCTTCCGCGAGCGCGATCACGCGGACTGGTGCCAGGCCGATCTTGGTCGATGTCGATCCCCATACCTTAAATATCGATGTGGCTCAAGTCGAAGCCATCTTCAGACAGAAACGGTGCTATAAAATCCGTGCGATTTTGCCCGTGCATCTGTTCGGCCAGTGTGCAGATATGGATTCACTGCAACAAATCGCGGAGGAATTCCACATCCCGATAATCGAAGATACGGCGCAAGCCATCGGCGCATCTTGGAAAGAGCGACCGGCGGGATCGCTGGGTGTGGCGGCCGCTTTTAGTTTTTATCCCACAAAGAACTTAAGCGCATACGGAGACGCCGGGCTGGTAACCACAGTTGATCCAGAGATGGCCGAGCATATGCGCCGTCTGCGCAATCATGGCAGTCCACGCCGCTACCTTCATGAAGAAATGGGATGGAACTCCCGCCTCGATGCGATCCAGGCCGCCATTCTGCGTGTGAAGCTGCCGTATATCCAGAAGTGGAACGAGCAGCGCCGTGAGCGTGCGAAGCATTACGACACGCTGCTGGCGCAAGCGGGGCTGATGCCGAAAGGCGAACCGCCGATCAAACCACTTCAAACCTCTCCACAAGCTCATCATGTCTTTCACCAATATGTGATCCGGGCGGAACGCCGCGATGATCTGCGAAATGTTTTAACCGATCGAAAGATAGGAACGGAAATTTATTATCCAATTCCCCTGCATCTGCAACCCTGCTTCGCCTACTTGGGATATTTGGAGGGAGATCTGCCCGTATCCGAAGAAGCGGCACGGGAAGTGCTCGCGTTGCCGATGTTCCCGGAACTGAGAGAAGACGAACAGAAGTGGGTCGTAGAAAGTATCGCGGAATTTTATTCTTAGCAGCTGTCCTTGGTAGGGAGTCGTTGGATTTTGGTAGTACCGCTGCGAAGACGGTACCTATCGCGTAGAGATCTCCTAGCGAAGACCTCGCTTCCTTCGCGCTATCGGCGCTTCTTTCTGTTCACCGGGCGCCAGGACTCTCCGTACAATCGGCGTGTTCATCTTGTATTTGCGCTCGATGATATTCCCGCCTTCATCCTTAGCTCGCAACACGAACACGGGCAAGTCCCCTTCTTTATCGAAGTTCTCGTGTGAAACGGTCACCGGCAAAGTGCCATTGAGTCCATGCTCTCTATACGCCGTTTCGTAACGATGCTTTCTTACGTTCCAGGTAAAAACGCGTACCTGGTTGTAGTCAAATGGCATGCCGTCTTTGGGTTCTGTCATCAAGACCAGATATTGCGGGACCTTCTTCTCTCCATCTGTCACCTGATCGAGCACGAAAAATGCAACCAGCCGTTGGCCTTCGGCATATTGCGCAATTTCGAGCGGGACATCAAGATCGATCATGCGCGCGAGCACCCAGCCCACATTCCCACCTGGATCGTGAATGAGCCACCAGTCTTCCAGAATTGGTGCCATAGCTTTCGCAGATTCGCTTTTTCCAGTGTTCACTCTTATGGGCGCACCTGAGGGATTTTTCTCCGCCGTAGCGCGCTTCAAAACGGACACTTTCGAACCGGAATTCAGCTGAAAAAGATGCTCGGTCTCGCGCCCGGGTTCAAGATGAAGATTGGTATCGTGGCGTGTGGAGCCGGTCGCCTGTACCGGATACTTCTGTGATTGTTTAAGAAGTGCCTGAAAACCATCGTAGACGGATTGACTCACGAGGTAGCGCTGCTCGATCCAGCCTTCGGCCCCGCTGGAATTGCGAACCCGCACGAATCGCTTCTCTCTCTCCAGAACCTCCAGCCGCTCACCATTTTTTACGACTCCGGTTTTCTGATACACCGCGGCGACATGGTCTCGCAAAATTGCCTGTGGCGCGGAAACGTAGGCGATCTCCTGTGCGCGGCTGCGTCCCTTACCACAACCAACAAAGGGCACCAGCAAAGCGCACACGAAAACTAGGGCGAGCGAAGAGGGAAAACGTAGGAAGGCAAGTTTCACAGGATCACTAACAATATAGCGCAGTCAGTTGCAATGGCCTTGATTAGGACCGCGATGCTGGATACCTCTTGGTCAACATATTTCTCAAGCCGCGTCTCAGGTAATCCTTTTCATTCGTTTATGACGGCATTTCGGCAATATTGGCCGATGACAGAGATGTCAAACTAAAAGAGTTACTTTGGTCCATGTAGTATCAACATCGGTTTTACATTCATCTTGACATCTTCGACTACAAGAAATAACTTCACCATTCAGCGAGCCAGAGCGGGAGATCGTTTCCTATCTGACGGGGGTCCTCTACTCGCTGCTTCCCTGCATTATTCGGGCCATGCACCAAATACGCATTTGAGCCGCTCTCTCTAACGGGCTGGTGTGTGCTCGTAGGCGTTGGCGGAATCGAGGTTCACCCAGGAGGACGGGTTGAATGAGTAATGCCATCAGTGTGGTGTCTTTTTCTAAAGATGTAGCGCCATTATTCCGTCCGAGCGACATCGAACAAATGAAGGTTTATGGAGTGCTTCTGAATAAATACGAATGGCTTTCAAAGCCCGCTAACGCCCGGCTGGTCTTTGCCTATCTGAGTGGACAGCGGACCCCAAGAATGCCCTTAGGAGGACCCTACTGGAGCGATGAGCAGGTGAATCTATTCTTGCAATGGATGAATGGAGGGTATCAGCCTTAGCAAGCAGGCTCTAGGCTTCAGGCGCTGGGCTTTAGGCGGCAGTGCTTACTTTCATCTTGGACAACACCTTCACGTCAGATCCAAGAGCCTAAAGCCCGAAGCCTAGAGCCTGATCTCTAGTCTCCGAAGCAAATCCCGATAGCTCGCGCTGTGCGCGCGAGTTCGCCATCTGGTTTGACTGCTTTCATGATGCCAACGGCGTCGGCAATTTGTACCGCTTCGATGCGCTCGCTGCGCAGACACACCATCTTTCCAAAATCACGCTTCGCGACCAGTTCCACCGCTGCGACTCCAAAACGTGTCGCCAGAATGCGATCATACGGTGTCGGCGAACCACCGCGCTGGATGTGTCCGAGCACGCTAACACGGACGTCTTTGTTGGTCCCAGCAGAAATCGCGTTTCCAATCAGATTGCTGATTGCACTCGCCCGCCGATTTTCTCTCAACTCCGGTGGCAACTGAGCCCCTTCCGCTATGACAATCACCGTGAACCGCTTGCCAAAACTCTCGCGCTGAGCCACATGTTCACAAATCTTCTGGATCGTAAACGGAATCTCGGGAATAAGAATTACGTGCGCGCCGCCAGCAATTCCCGCGCCAATAGCGATCCATCCCGCATCGCGACCCATGACTTCGACGATCATGATGCGATGGTGAGATTCTGCGGTCGTGTGGATCTTGTCGATCGCATCGGTGGCCGTTTGCAAAGCCGTGTCGAAGCCGAAGGTCACCTCAGTGGCCGAAAGATCGTTGTCGATAGTCTTCGGCACGCCAACTAGATTCATGCCTTTTGCCGCCAGATCAAGAGCAATTTTCTGTGAACCGTCGCCGCCGATGGTGATTACCGCATCAATGCCCAACTTGCGTGAATTAGTAATCACTTCGTCGGAAATATCGCGAGTAACTTCCTCCCCGTTCTCAACCGTCTTGTAATGAAAAGGATTGCCGCGATTGGTGGTGCCGAGAATCGTGCCTCCGCGGGGCAATATACCGCTGACATCCTTGAGCGTAAGTTCGCGCGACTTCTCCGGCCAGATTAACCCGTCAAAGCCATCAGGGATGCCAATGACCGTCCAGTTGTATTTCAGGATGGCAGCTTTGACCGCCGCACGAATCACGGCGTTGAGTCCGGGCGCATCTCCGCCCCCGGTACAGATACCAATGCATCGGATCTCGGACATAGAGGATTAGATTTTGGGAACTAAGAAATCAGAGTGCCACCTGATAATACCGTGGCACCCCGAAGGGATGGCAAATTACCAATTGTCGTAGTTCAGATAGTCAACAACGACGTTGGGACTAAACACTTCCATGCATAACTGCAGACGCGTTAGTGGATCGTCAAGTTCGTGCTGCCGGCGACGCCCGTCGTAGGATCGGTAGCTGTCACCGTAATCGTTCCTACAGCGTTACCGGACGTCGTCGTGAGAAGACCAGAGCTAGAAATGCTTACTCCTGTAGCACTCGACGGACTGAAGCTCCATGTTACCGAGTTGGTAATAGGTACCGATTGCCCATTAGCAGTGCCTGTCGCTACGAACTGCTGGGGGTTTCCGGACACGATCGTCGGGTTCGTGGGAGTGACGGTGATCGCGGTAAGATTTGCGATAGTCACCGTAATAGTAGCTGTCCCAGTCTGGGTGCCCGATGCGCCTGTGATTGTTGAGGTTCCCGGCGAAACTCCTGTTACCAATCCCGTCGAGCTGTTCACAGTCGCCACAGATTGGGTATCACTGCTCCAGAAGATACCGCTGGTCAACGTTTTGGTGGAACCATCGTTATAAGTTCCAGTAGCAGTCATCTGCACAGTTTTACTCTGCTGAATAGTCGCCGTGGGTCCGACGGTGATGCCGGTCAATGTCGGGTTGACGAAAAAGCCTGTGCAACCCACCCCTGCAGCAAAAAGGAACAGAGTGGTGATTGTCGCGAAAATCTGGAGTTTGCGCTTACTCGGCATAGATAGAAAAGCCCCTCGGCAACATCGCCCACTTGGGGCGTAATTCATCAGCGGGCGCACAAGAATTGTAGCAGAGAAGCCTCTGGTCTAAGCACCTAGATGCACCTTCGTTTCGGTGCGAAAAGAGCCTCAGCTACATGCGCTCGAAGCTAAGAACGAAGCGGCATTGCGGCCTTGCATGTCAATTTTTGTCGGAAATTGCTTTCAAGAAGACAGGCGTTCTTGCCCGTTAATGTTACCCAGCAATCCTCACGAGCTTTTCGTCCGCAGCATGTTGTATCCGCCGAATTGCCTGCGGCAACGCCTCGATCAGATCCGTCGCGATCAGCGATTGCTCGCCCATCCTCTCGCACGCCACATCCCCTGCCAGCCCATGCAAGTGCACCGCAGCGGTAACAGCTTCGAAGGCACGCTTCGGATTCTGCGCCACGAGTCCCGCCGTGATCCCCGTCAGAACATCTCCTGTACCGCCCGTCGCCATTCCTGGGTTACCGGTCGTGTTCACCCAGACCTCGCCATCCGGGTTCGCGATCAAAGTTCGGTGTCCCTTGAGAACGACGATTAAGTCATGCTCACGGGCAAAATCCCGCCCCGTCTTTATGCGGTCGCGCTGCACATCTGCGATGGAGCCTCCCACAAGTCGCGCCATCTCTCCCGGATGCGGCGTTATCACCAGCGTCTTCCCTTTTCCATTCAGCTCAGCCGACTGCCCTTCGAATGCATTCAGACCGTCGGCATCCAGAACAATCGGCTTATTCGACTCAGCCACTAGCTTCCGTACCGTCTCCGAAGTCTCAGGGTTTCGAGAGATACCCGGTCCAATAGCAAGTACGGTCATTTTCTCTGCGAGGCTCTGTAGGGCTTCGTAGGCGCGGATCGAGATGGTGCCTTCGCCGGTTTCTTCCAGCGGCTCAGTCATAAGCTCGGGATGAAATCCCGCGACCACCGAAAGCACAGATTTGGCTGTCGCCACCGTGGACAAACCTGCTCCGGCTCGTAGCACTGCAATCCCGGCCATAACCGCAGCTCCCGTTTTTCCCAGCGAGCCCCCGACAACGAGCACATGCCCGAAGCTCCCTTTGTTGGAATCCGGCGGACGAGGCGCGAACAGGTGCGCGATATCTTTCGCGGTAATTGCATTCAGGTTCAACGACGAAACAATGGCCTCCGGAGGAGAACCGATGGGAGCCCCTACAATCCTGAAGTGTGGGTGGCCCATCCTTGCATTGTTTGCAAGGATGCGACGCGACAATGTCCCGAACACATGAATGGGACGAGGCGCAGTAAAAGTAACAACGGTTTCGGCCTGCACCACCGTTTCATCCCGTTCGTTCGTCCTTACAAGACCAGCATCGGCGTCTGCTCCGGATGGAATATCCACCGCAACTATCGGCCTCGCACTCGAATTCAGCTCGGCTATCGCATCCGCGTAAAATCCTTTTACCGGCGGACGAAAACCCGTCCCTAAAATCGCATCGACGAGAACATCCGCTTCAAAAACTCTCTGCGCCGCTTCAGTCTTCAATTCTTCTGCGGAGAGTGCTGTAACCACCTTCACTGGTAGCAGCTTGAACATCTCAGCCGCATCCCCATGGAGTTCAGAAGGCTCAGCCAAAAGAAGCACGTGCACTTCCCTTCCCGCGTCGTGCAGCTTGCGAGCAGCCACCAATCCGTCGCCGCCGTTGTTGCCCTTACCGCAAACCACGCCAATGGATTTTGCAAAAGGATATTGCGAGAGCACAAACTCAGCGACGGCGCTGCCGGCATTCTCCATCAGCGTTAGAGAGGGCACGCCGAAACGCTCGGTCGTAAAGCGATCAATTTCCCGCATCTCGGCAGCAGTGACAATCTTCATAAATAAGTCGTGGGCCTTCAGTCGTTGGTCGTTAGGCCGCTTTCTCTTTCAACTCTAAAACAAAAAGGCCCTCCGCGCTTTTGCGGAAGGCCTTTCTTCGTCGCCCGAATCACGTAGGCACAGCCGCCCTCGGCTGTCCGACTGCTAAAAAAACTAAACCGATACCGGACTCCTCGGCTTCGTCTCAGCCACCAGGGCCTGCACCTTACTATGATGCCTGCCGTAGGTGAAGTACACGACTAAACCAATTGCAAGCCAGATGAAAAGCCGTGCCCAGTTAATCCATCCGAGCTTGTACATCATAAATCCGTTAAACAGAATGCCTAATATTGGGACCACCGGCACCCAAGGGGTCCGGAAAGGCCGTGGCTGGGCCGGGTTTGTGCGCCGCAAAATCATAACGGCTATGCACACAATCACAAAGGCCAGCAGCGTGCCGATGTTCACCATCTTTCCAATATCGTCGATCGGCGTGATGCTGCCCACCACCGCGGCCAAAAGTCCGACCAGAATCGTGTTCTTCCAAGGGGTCCGCCACTTGGGGTGAATGTCCGCGAAAAACTTCTTGGGAAGCAAACCATCATTCGCCATCGAGTAAAGCACACGCGTCTGCCCCAGCAACATGACCAGCATCACGCTCGTAAGCCCAGCCAATGCGCCCAGCGTAATGATGTGTGACGCGCCGACCAGTCCGCGGTCGAGAAAGGCACGTGCGATGGGGGCCTCGATGTTGACTTCGCGCCATGGCACCATTCCCGTCAGGACCGCAGCCACAAGAACATAAAGTGCCGTGCAGATGAGAAGTGAAGCAATAATCCCGATCGGCAAATCGCGTTGCGGATTCTTAGCCTCCTGCGCTGTGGTCGATACGGCATCGAATCCGATGTAGGCGAAGAATATGTAAGCGGCACCGGCGCCGATGCCGGAAAGACCAAAGGGCGCGAAGCTATGCCAATCGCTCCCCCAGTTGCTAGGATTCACGTAACGGAACCCAAGCCCAATTACGAAGAGCACGACGGCGACTTTGATTACCACAATAGTCGAATTAAATCGCGCACTCTCTTTGATACCAACCACAAGAATAGCGGTGATGATCAGCGCGATTATAAAAGCTGGCATGTTCCAGCCGATCTCCGCGCCAAAAATCTGAGGAGCATTCAATAGCTCATGCGCCTTTTGCAAAAGGACCGGCGACTGCACCGACATGATTTCAGTAATCTTCGCCAGAAATGCCTGACTACCGGGTACGAGGGTTGGATCGGACGCTATAGCCATCTGTCTGGCCACAATGTTCTCCGCCGCCCGTAGCCCGGTCCAATGGTCATAGGCCAGCCACAGGGGCATGCGGATGTGAAAGATCGCCAGCAGTTCAATAAAGTGATTCGACCATCCAGATGAAACCGCACTCGCGCCCATGGCATATTCAAGGGTTAGGTCCCACCCTATGATCCAGGCGAAAATCTCTCCTAACGTCGCGTACGCGTACGTATAAGCGCTGCCCGCGAGGGGAATCATGGCCGCAAATTCCGCATAGCAAAGCCCCGCGAAGGCGCATCCCATACCCGACAGGACGAAGGAAAGCATCAGTCCCGGGCCAGCGTAATGCGCCCCCAAGCCCGAGAGCACGAAAATTCCGGCGCCAATCACGGCCCCTACACCCAGCGCCGTCAATTGGAAGGGACCGAGTGTGCGCTTCAGGCTATGTTCGCCCGTCTCCTTCGCTTCTTCGAGAAGCATCTTCAGCGGCTTGATAGCCAGCAGATTCGCCATTCGTTTCAATTCTCCTGATAATTCAAATAGTGCTCAAGCCGACTTTGTTGAGCTGAGCGTGCGAGATTGCCTCGACCAGGCAAAGTACACCGGAATCCCTAGTAGAACGATGATCAGTCCCGGCCAGGTAAATTGCGGCTTGTAGCGTAATAGCACAACATCAATGAACAATGCCATTGCAATATAAATGGCCGGCAGCACGGGATATCCAAAAGCCCGGTAAGGCCTCTCCGCATTGGGTCGGGTTCGCCGCAACACGAACAGTCCAATGATAGTCAGAATGTAGAACACTAGAATTGCAAATACGATGTAATCCAGCAGCTGTCCATAGCTGCCGGACACGCACAGAATGCAAGTCCAGACCATCTGCACCATGAGCGAGACGGCAGGTGTCTTATAGGTAGGATGCAATTTTGCGACATTCCGAAAGAACAGCCCATCCTTCGCCATTGCGTAATAAACGCGCGCACCCGCCAAAATCAGGCCGTTATTGCATCCGAAGCTTGAAAGCATGATGGCGATTGCCATGAGCACGCCGCCGAGGCTGCCAAACATCTGCGATAAAACTGCCGTTGCCACTCGGTCTTCGGTGGCGTATTTGATCCCACGCTCCAGGATCGTCGCGCCGTTGCGAATGCCATCGAGAGGCAAAACGTTTAGATAAATGATGTTGCACCCGATGTAGAGAGCAATGACAATTCCCGTCCCGAGGGCGAGCGAAAGCGGCAGATTTCGGTTCGGATTTTTAACTTCGCCGGCCGTAAACGTGACATTGTTCCAGGCGTCCGCCGAAAATAGCGATCCCACCTGGGCTACCGCCAAAATCGTTAAGGTCCCAACCATGACAATCGGACCGCCGACTCCTACCTGTACGGCGTGCTGAGCACCGAGCCCTGCGTTATGCCAAAAATTTCCGCTGAAGTTCGCCGCCAGCGCTTGCGCATTTCGGCCAATAAACAAGCCGAGCATCACCAACCCTAGCAGGGCCGACACTTTCGCCGTGGTGAAGACGTTTTGAATCAGCGCGCCGGTCTTCACGCCAAAAATATTGATTACCGAAAGCGCAATCACCATCAAGACAGCAACCAGATTTTGGGTGCTCAGGCCCACGTCCATGTTGCCCAGTACCATGGGGCCAAGGTGCACGGCAGGAACTTTCCAGAAGTGCCAAATCCAATTCGAAGAAGAAATTGAGGGAAAGAACACACCGAGAAATTTTCCGAAAGCGACGGCGACCGCCGCAATCGTGCCCGTTTGGATCACCAGAAATAGCGTCCAGCCGTAAAGAAAGCCCCACAGCGGACCGAGCGATTCCCTCAGATAAACATACTGACCACCCGCCCGCGGCATCATGGCCGCAAGCTCGCCATAGCTGAGCGCGCAGATAATGGTCATGAAACCGGCCACCAGCCATGCACCTAGCAGAAGCGCGGGAGAGTCGACTTCGCGGGAAATTTCGGCTGAAACGATAAAGATGCCCGACCCAATCATCGATCCCATCACGAGCATGGTAGCGCTGGTAAGGCCGAGGCCCCTGATGAGCTCTTTATCTTGATGAGTGCTGCGTTCCCACTCGCTGGCCACAGCTGTGGCGGAATCCCTGGTTTCGGTACTCACGAGGCTCCTGGAATAGTGGCACGGGCGCTCTTGTCGGCCAAAATGGGCAGCACCGCGTATCGCATCGACTCTACCTCAATATCCGGAAAAATTCCTCTGCTGATTTTCGAGGATCCCGTGCCAAGTCCGAAATCACGGCGACCGAGTCGGCGCCCGCGTCGATGACCGACCGGCAGTTTTCTCGCGTAATTCCCCCAATTGCAACCAACGGTTTTCCGGTCAGAGATCGCGTCTGACGCACTCCCTCAAGTCCTACTACTGGATCAGTCTTTTCTTTGCTCGAGGTCGCAAACACCGGGCCGATA
>JAOAPG010000194.1 GCA_025462785.1 Acidobacteriaceae bacterium | reverse complement strand
ACGGGGTCGTTAGTACGATACAGTAGTTTCTGTATACAAATCTTTTGGGAGTGAGCAATATTGAACAGCCTTGATCTGGGCATCCAGAGTAGCTTGGGGAATCCTCAGAAATATAGAAAGGGGTGCCTTATGGCCCCGAAACAATCTTGGCAACAATTGGCCGAACAGGCCAGTACAGAAACCGATTCCGCGAGAATGTTAGAAATCGTCACTGAGCTAAACCGTGTCTTAGGTGAACGCGAAGAAACAACTCGCCAGCAGAGACATCACGGAGAGCAACCTAAGTCTTATCGGGCTACCGCATAGAGCCGAACAATTTGAGATGTCTGGCCAGCCTAGCCCGCCTTAATCGGCGGGCTTTGTTCTGTCACTCAAGGAAGAACCCCCGCGCGAAATGGGACATGACGGTCCTCGAGTTGTACACAGAGAGCAAAGCTGTCTGTATGCAGATGTGGGGTACTAGTGCGGATTCCTTGGAGCCAGCGCGTCAATCTCAAAGATCATTAGGTCAGTCTAAGATCAGCCCGCTCATTCACGAGCTTTGCGGAGAACCAACCTTCTGAATGAAAAGATCATTCAGGTAACCAGCCGCGATCGCTTCCGCTCCGGGGAGGCACGAATCTGGTTTCATCCGGCGACTTCCGCCGCCGCTTTATTGATGCTCTCCAGGCGGCTGACGCGAATGACATTCAGCCACTTCCTATATTTGCGCGCTCCTAAGAGAATCTCTTCGTATTCTTCCGGCAGCGTATAGTCGTTGAAGTCGACTTCCGCCGCAAGGCATTCCTGCACGATTTCCTGCAGGAAAAAAATCTTGAAAACCTGCTTGTTTCCAGATATAGGCTGGCCGCTCCCTGGCCCTGAGGCCCGGGTCGAGCGCCACTCTCGTCGTAAAGCAGGCTCCGAATCAATCGGTGCATGCGTTCTCTATCTGGAAAGGAGGCATTCCGGAGGCGTAGAAGCAACTGCGCATGGAAGGATCTGGGATGCTGACGCGCACCAGGACCCAGCCTCCGGGAGTCAGCAGTATGAGCGAAGGTAACGGTGTGCATAAACGCCGCGTTTTCCGCTGGACTCAAAGAATCTAGAGAATTGATTCGTGAATATAAGAGACTAACGAATAAAGATCATGACCGAGACGAACCTTTGCGGCGTGTCCTGGTCACAAAGCTGGTGGAAATCTCTGGAAACCCTCGGGATGCGTGCTTACGTTTCGTGCGCGAGCTTGGCATAACCCAAAAACGAGCGTAGAGAATGGACAAAGCCCGAGCAACAACACCTGCTTGATTTGATCACGTCCATGCCGGTTGAAGAGGCCGCGAAAGTCCTGCGGCGATCGGGGGCCTCGGTGCGCTCCATGTTGCATCGCTTGGGCATGGGCGGCAAAACCGGGCGAGAGTGGTTCACCAAATTCTCGCTCTCCCGGGCGTTACATACGCGTCCTGACGAGATACAGAAATGGATTGACCGCGGCTGGCTCAAATCTCGATCGCTGGCTATTTCGGGCGCAAAAGCCAATGTTATTTACCCAGAGGATTTTTGCCAATTCGTGAAAGAGCATGGACGTGCGGCAGTAAGTCGCCGGCTCAATTATGAGGCACTCTGGTTCGTTCAGAACTACGTGTTTCCGCCGAGCCACGCAGAATTGCTGTCAGTGAGAGGCACCTATAAAAAGCGGGATGACGCCGACGAAGCAGGATCTGATCCCGAATCTCAGTCACCTGGCCAAGAGGCTGAGCAGGAAAGCTCGGAAGAGAGTCCCGATTAGCGCGAGATCCTTCTGGTCCAGATTGTCCGACTTGCTTGGAGCATGAGATGAGGTGGGTTTTTCGTCAAATCTGCCCCAGGTTCTGTAGTGAGAAACTGTTGATGATCCTGTACGCCATCAAACATTGTCGTTAAGGATCAACCTGGTCGGCGGAAACTGTTTTTCGTCGGAGAAGCTCAGCAGCGACGTTTAGACTTGGACGGGTCGACCGGACCCATCCGATCGACAAACCAGCAAGCGATCCGAAGAGAGTTTCCAGACAACGGCGCTTACCCAGCCAACATCTAGTCGATAAATCGTAGGATGGCAGGACAGTGCCAAATTTGAAGGAGGCTCTATGGCAACGTGCGAGGTTTGTGGGAACGACTATGACAAGAGTTTTGAGCTGATTGCCGCAGGCGCACGGCACACGTTCGACAGCTTTGAGTGTGCGATCCAGGCCATCGCTCCCATCTGCGAGCATTGCAACTGCAGGGTCATCGGGCATGGAGTTGAAGTCAGCGGTCGCTTCTTCTGCTGTGCGCATTGTGCGAGATCTACAACCTCGGCCGATGTGAAAGATCGGGCGGCGTAAAGAACGGGAAGCAAATCCATGGAGGTCGGATAACGGTTTCCTTGAAGTCCACTCGTCAACTGCGCAAATATGCGCACCAGATATGCTTGCCTCAATCTGTTCGGTCATTGGCGGCACACCGATAAATGACAGATCCCAATTCAAATAGGGATTTCTTGCTCTAATACTTCGTGCGTACGTACACGCCGTACCGCCCGTAACATGGAGAGCCCTGACGATTCTTGTGAGGATTGAGAGAGCCCTCCATCCTTTTCCTATTGAATGCCTTTCCGCAAACCGCGCATCGGTAGACGTAGGTTGGCGCTTGATGTCTGGTTCTCGCTAACGGCTCATCCTCGGCATGCGCGGCATCGCGGCTGAAGCCGCAACGCTAAGTGGCCCCGTCGAAGTCAGTTCAACGCGGACAGATCTGGGCAGATGCGAGCACCTTCCGTATCCGCCGAATTGAAGGAGTACCAGCCAAAAGCCCCTCCCTGTGGATCAAGGGCATTCATATCACGCTGCAATATGCGGAACTGGGTGGTATGTGGGTGCCCATTTCTTTCGACGCTATCGCAACAGTGCGCCTCTTAGGAGAGTACACACTTGCTGGCCTCAATATCCAAGCCCCAGACCCGCTCTCCACTGCACCGAAATAGCCGGAGAATTCCATCACGAAGTTGCATTTCGACACTCTATCCGAGTGTCACTAATCATTCTGAACGGAACAGAGGTAAATCAGGCGGCAATCGGGTCGAACAGACTCCGAGCTTTGCGGATCAGAACAGCAACGTCTTCAGACTTGGAAATTACGGCAGCTGCGCCTCCGGCGCGGGCTTCGTTCCTGTGGGCCGTAAACACAATCACTGGTACTGTTGGCATGAGACTCTTCAGAACACGCGCCGCTTCGAGACCATTCATGACCGGACTCGAGAGGTCCGTCACAATCAAATCAGGGTGCAACTGTTGGGCTTTTTCGATTGCCTCTCGCCCATTTCCTGCCTCTCCGCATACATCGAAGTCGGCCTCCCGTTTGAAAACTTCACATAGGGCTTGCCGAACTTGCGGATTGTCGTCTACCACAAGCACTCTCCTCATTCGCGCCCACGCCGACTATGGAAACAACGCCAAGCCTTTCTGGCCAGAGATGTCTAAAAGATGCAAGTCCTTGTCAGACGGTTTGTTGGAAAGTTGTCGGAGTTCCAAAGAATTATTATTAATGAGCCGAAGACGGTAAGAAGCCCTTCTGAGACGTCGGGAGGTCTTCCCTGGGAGTCAAGAGAGAGTCACTCACGTGTAGAGTCGCTGAACCTCGTACAGGATTGCACTCGGATGAATTGGGGTACGCAGGTTTCCTGAGAACCTAAGGAGAGAAACGTCAGATGGGCTGAGTCAGTTCAGGGGGGTGAAGACGGGCGTCTGGTCACATTAGACCACTTGGAGTCTCTTGTTGGGTGACTACCGATGTCGCTGTCGTGAAGTCGCCCTTGCCGGAGATCTAAATCCAGCGCGCTGGGGCATTCATGAAATTAATTGCCAGAACAGCGCAGTTTCGACCAGCCGAATCTTCTTCGAAAAGTCTATGCTGTTTCTATATCAATACGACAACATGAACAATCGTGTAGAGTGCTCCTCGGCTCTTGAAAAACAATCATGGAGTATGAACTATATGGCCAATAAGCAGATACCCAAACTGCGTAAAGCTCCCCAGCCGCCCTTGTCACATCCTGGGGCAGTCCCTGACTCAGACCGTGCTAAGAGACCAGGTCTCTCCGAACCCTCCGCAACCGGCAAAGAATTGAATCCCGGAGATCGTGTTGAAGGTCTGGGCAACTTCGGAAAGCCGACCGGAGAGTTGGGGACAGTTGAGCAAACAAACGAAGAGGACGCGCTCGTCAAGTGGGATGATGACGGTCGCAAGAGACTCCTCCAACCGTCGCTCAAGAAGGTTTAGCCCGCCCGACAGAGCCGGTATCGACCCTGGGGAAATCAGAAATTGACGTCGAAGGGATCACTCCCCGCGTTCACCCACGGCTCGCCCACGGGGCTAACCGGAATGACTCCAGCTGTTCCCGTCCTGCTTCCCGCCACAACCTTTTCTTGCAACGCAGGCCTTCATTGAGGGCCACGGCTTGCAGCTGGTTCATCAATCGTGTGCGCGCCTGCACCATCCGCACGCACCAGGGCCACTGGCACGCGATAGTGCGCCGCGTATGCATTGACGTAATATTCGGCCTCTTGCCGCGTCGCGGTCCGTTGCGACTGCGCCCAGCAGTTCGAAATGGCACATGCCATGATCGTGGAAACGAAGAGACGCATCATGCGATGCCCCTCCGCAAAGTTTCAGCGCTGTACTGCTGTGCGTCGTAAACTAGGCTGGCGAAGCCGTCGCGCAAGAGCAGCTTGCGCCTATCGGCTTCGGTCTTCGCCAACAGGGGCAGAAGGATATCTCTCATATCGGCAGTGACTCGCTCAGTACCTAGGACCTTCAGGGCCTGCGCTAGATCCAGAATCTCTGAGACCGATGGCGGCTTCTCCAGGCTCCATCCCCGCAGCGCCTTCGCCAGCCCTGCCATTCCTGCATGAAATTCCTGGCTTGACTCAGGCGTTTTTAGCGCCACAATTTCTGCCTCGCGCTCAGCCGTGGGATGCTCGACGCGCAAGTAAAAACTGCGTCTGCGCAAGGGATCGCCGATGCGCCGCTCTTCATTCGAGGTAAGCACAACGAAGGGAATGCTCTTGGCACGGATCGTGCCTAGTTTCGGAATGCTGAGTTGCCACACGCTTAATAGCTCGAGCAATAAAGCCTCAAACGCGTAGTCCACCTTGTCGAGTTCGTCAATCAGAAGGACGCAAGGAGTATCCCGCTGCAAAGCACGTAGCAACGGGCCAGCGCTAAAGAAGTGTTGGCTATGCAACTCAGTGCGTAGCGATTCCCAATCGACATTGGCGGATTTAGCTTTCAGTTCGACGCATAGCCGTTGCAGGGACTCGTCGAACTTGCCGATGGCCTTTTCTTCGTTGACGCCTTCGTAGCACTGCAGGCGTTCGACCGCCGTATCCGCTGCTTCTGCAACGGCATAGGCCAGTTGCGTTTTGCCGCTGCCCGCTGGTCCTTCCAGCAGCAATGGCTTCTGAAGCCGTGTAGCCAGATAAACGGTTGACGTCGCAAGCGAATCTGCGATGTAGCCGGTAGTACGAAGCCTTTGATCAAGTTCTCCGAGTGATGCGAACACGCCTGCCTCCTTCGTCCAGAACGATCCAGAATTTCTGTCCCGAGCGTGAAGAAGCTAAGCCCAATTAGAATTTCGGTCAAACTGGAGCGTATAGCAGTAGCAAACGACACCTATTTGACCGATTTGTCGCTCTAGCTTAAAAACATGCGAATGAAGTACAGGAGCATTTCACATGGAACCAGCCAACTCGAGCTTCCCTCTCGCGACCTTCGAGTTTCCGGACTCATCGAAGCGACCACCCAGGCCCCAAGGGGGCCCGACCCAAGCCGAAGAGGACACTTCCCTCCAAAGGCACTATTCGATCATCGAAGTCGCAGCCCTGTGGGGACTAAATGAAAAAACTGTTCGCAGGATTTTTGCGAAAGAACCCGGCGTGATTGAACTCGGCAGGGAGGAATCACGCTTCAAGCGAGCGTATGTAACGTGCCGAATTCCGGAGAGCGTCCTCAGGCGAGTGCACCGCAGGTTACGAAAATCTGCTTAGCTCACGTGTCCGGACGAAGTCGGCGAGTTCTGTTTCGTGTATTCGGACAAAATATTGGTTTTGACCCATGCCCGACGCGCGCTATTTTCAAGCTGCTCCTGGCGAGCTTTGACGAAGGGCGCATAGTGTCGTTCCGTCACTTTGATGCTGTCGTGTGCTAGAAGCAATGAAACTTGATCCATAGGGACACCCGCCAGCAACAATTCCACGGCGAAGGTATCGCGACACATATGAGCCGTGCAGCGCTTTGGAGTGCCGTCCGGTTCACAGAGCTTCACGGTCTTGAAGAGCCGACGCAGACTTTTGTCCCACGGTTTTTTCGCGTCCTCACGCGCGCAAGCGCCGGACCAGAAAAAGTAGCGTGGATTAGCGCTTGGGAGACTGCGAAGCAGATTCACAACATCGGGCGGCAGCGGAACGTAAACCGGTACTCCGGTCTTCGCGCGATAGAGAAACAGCCGCCCGTCCGCATCGAGCTTATCGCGCTCAAGCGTCACCGCGTCGGTAATGGCCAAGCCTCCCCACCGCATGACGAGGAGTAGAGCGCGAAGGCGCGCGCCACGATGATGAAAATCATATCCGCCTTTCCAGTCGCCATAGGCGTAGGTGGCGTCAATGATTCTCGCAAATTCCTCTCTCGTGTAGTACCCGGTCGGCACTCGTTCGACCCTGATGGGCTTCAAGAGCCTGCCGGGATTTTTATCCAACCATTCATTACGAATGCAAAAGTGAAAGAAACCGCATAAACGCTCGTGTTTTCTGCGCGCGGTATTCTGACCATTACCAAGGTCTTTGCTCCAGGACACTCGAAATTTCGATAGCATCCCGGCTGTGAGTTCATCTAAGTATTTCAGACCTTGCTCTTGTGCCCAAGCCATGAGTTGCTTGCCGAGCAGAGTCTGGCTCTGCCCGGTAGTGCCTTTTCGCAAATGCCTGCCTTGCTCGTCATCAAGGAATGCCTGCACCGCCTCTTGAATTGTCGCTCTTGATTTTGGCATCGGTGCTCGAGGATCACCCGCGTTTTCGATAGCGCGGGCCCGGGCTTCAGCGCGCTCCCAGCTACGCGTTCTCGCGGTTTGCCGCACCTCGCGCCCGTCGAGCGTTCCTCGAATCCACTTGGGACAGTGGCACCGTCGCCAGAAGCGATCGTTGCGTTTCGGGCAGTCAAACCTGTGCCGGGAGTAAACAAAAACGGCCATGAAAAACGGGAAGATCGTAGACAAGGAAGAAATTTCGGTCAAACGGCGGTACAAAAACGGTACAAAAATTTTTGCCAGGCTGTAAGTGGTGGAAAGAAAAGGGATGGAATTGGTGGAGCTAGTCGGGATCGAACCGACGGCCTCGTCGTTGCGAACGACGCGCTCTCCCAGCTGAGCTATAGCCCCACATTACGACGCGATGGGTTTGCATCACAATTTTAACAGCGTTTACGACGCCATCCAAATGCAAGACACTGCTTTCGCATCGACTCTCGTCTCTAAACGTTGTTCCAGCCTAAAGTACCCGTTCGTCACCTTTGCGTAGCGTCCTAGTTGGGTTTATATTCACAAGCCGGTCTCCATGGAGGATTTATGGCAACGCTAACCAGACCCGAAAACAAAGCGCGCACGTTTGGGGAAAACCTAGAGAGTGATCTTGCAGCCAAATTCTTACGAGTGGTTGAAAACGCCGCCATAGCTTGTGCGCGCACGATGGGGCAGGGTGATCGTCCGCTTTCCGACAAAGTCGCCACGGAATCTATGCGCCAAAGCATGGATTGTTTGCCCATGCGCGGCGTCATTGTAATTGGAGAAGGCGAGCGCGATCAGGCTCCTATGCTCTATATCGGCGAGAAAGTAGGGGCGGACTTTCCAACTGGACCGGATGTACCCGAAGTCGATATTGCCGTTGATCCGCTCGAGGGAACAAATCTATGTGCGACTGGGGCTCCTGGATCAATCACGGTGCTGGCCGCTTCGGAACGCGGCGGCCTGCTACACGCCCCCGACTGTTACATGGAGAAAATTGTTGTAGGTCCGTCCTGCAAAGATGCGGTCGAGCTGGATGCTCCCGTAGCCCAAAACTTGAAAAATATCGCCAAACGTTTGCGGCGAGGCGTTGAAGATCTCGTCGTAATGGTGCTCGATCGTCCGCGACACGAACAATTGATCAATGACATTCGAAGAGCTGGGGCGCGAATCAAACTTATTGGCGATGGCGATCTCTCCGCAGGTATCGCTGCCGCCGTTATCGGAACTGGCGTCCACGCCGTGATGGGTTCTGGCGGTGCACCTGAAGGTGTGATCACCGCAGCAGCAATTCGTTGCTTGAATGGTTACATGCTGGGCCGCTTGATTATCGATAGGCCAGAACTGGAAGAGCGCATCGCTAACATGGGGATTAAGGATAAGAACAAGATCTACGAAGCGGAAGATCTGGCTCCAGGAAAACAGCTGATTTTTGCCGCCACGGGTGTAACCGAGGGCGCGCTACTAAAAGGTGTGCGGTTTTTCGGAGAAGGCACGCGGACTTCGTCCGCAATCATGACCCTTAAAACCCGGAAGGTTCGTTTCATTGACAGTATCCACTTGGACAAGGGACCAGACGTTAAGGTGCGATTCGCTTAGCTGGCAATGCGCGCCCCAATCTCTTTTGGCTGCAGATGCTGTAGGAGTGCACGTTGAACGTTCGTCTGAAAATGGCCCTTCAAGCATACAACTCCGATTCGTCGTATAGCGCGCTCGTCATTGATGCGGACAAACCGGCAACCTGGGCGCTTTTCGACCGCCATCTCCGGCACAATCGAAACGCCCATTCCAGTAGCGACCATGGCCAAGATTGTGGAGAAATGGCCGCTCTCAAATACCACGTTCGGGCGAAGCCGCGATCGTCGGCATGCGGCGATGGTCGTCTCCCTGAAACAATGGCCGTCCTTTAATAAAAGAAATGGCTCCTTCTCGATCTCTCGGAGATCGATTGATCGCTTGTTGGCCAGTCGATGCTTCTCCGGTAAAACCACGTACAGCTGCTCCTGCAAAAGCTCCGATGCCAGCAGTTCATCTCCCGTGATCGGAAGCGCCAAAACCGCGAAGTCAATTTTCCCTTCGTGGAGCTGGGTAACTAACACAGACGTGATCTCCTCGACCACATTCACTTGAACGGCAGGATAATGCTGAAAGAAAGTCGCGAGACGCCCGGGAAGAAAATAGGGCGCAATGGTCGGGATAGTACCGAGCGAAATGCTGCCGCTGTTTCCTCCCGCCATTTCCTGAATTTCTTTCTTGGCCTCACCGAGTTCATGCAAAACGCGTTGCGCCCTTAATAAGAAGGATTCGCCACACGGGGTAAGATTGACGCAGCGCCCCAGACGGTCAAATAGCCGTGATCCCAGTTCATCTTCCAACTTCAGAATCTGCTGTGAGAGTGAAGGCTGGGCCACATGCTCCTGTTCCGCTGCCCGCGTGAAGTTGCCAGTGCGAGCTACGGCACAGAAATAACGCAATTGATGAACTTCCATTAAGCCTTTCTCCTCATAGGCAATAGCTATTGTCCGTTAGCAATTTCAATAATACGCCTATCCGTGCACAGCCCTAGGTTGTACCTATAACTTTCATAACAGGTAAGTCTTAGACCTTTGTATTAGTGGAGAGTACTGTCGTCTAAAGTTCGCAATTTGGGGCGGACAGAGCCGAATACTCATTTCTATTTTTCAGGAGAATAAATGAGAACGAAACGGATGGCCATAGCCGGTTCATTGGTGATGGTCGTATTGATTCTTGGTGTCACTCATGCTCAGCTTCCGGATGAAGGACAAACAAAGGCGCAGCAGGAAACTTCAACGGTTGCACCCCGCGGTAAAAGCAGCTACATGCCTGTCATTGAGCAGGACTTTCCAGATGTCATGCAGAAGATGAGCGCGGCCAAACCTGGAATTTTGCAGCGGCAAACCAATCTTCTTAGCCAGCGCTATGACTTAAGCGATCACCCAGCACCTGGGGTTACGATGAGCCGCGGCAAACCCGTTCAGGGCGGAGTCCGAGTCAAACTTCCAGCGGGAGTCAATTGGCAGCAGCTCGCAGCCATGAGTCCCGATCAGATTCGCGACAAGGGGATTTTCCCGAAGGGATTTTTACCGCTTCCGCATCCTAATCATCCGGAAGGTGGGATGGTTTTCCCCCATTTCCACATCGAAGAGGTTAAGCAGCAAGAAGGGCGAGATCTGACGCGGTTCGACTTGGATTTCGATATTCCAGATCCATTTCTCCCCGAGTTCCCTGCTCCGATGTATCTGACCACTCGGCCAGACCTGGGCGACGTGTCCCAAGGAAAACTGGTCACAAACCAAAATTTTTACGAACTCTTCAATGGAATTTTAAATCCGAAGCAACTGGAGGGTCTCCGCCTATTGGTGACCCCATTCGCGCAACAGCAATTCAATCTGACCGCAGATCGTCGATCAGCAAAGCCGAGCATGGGTGTTACGTGTTTTGACTGTCACGCAAATGGACATACAAACGGTGCCACTCACCTGGTAGGAGATATTCGACCGCAGGAGTTTCGTCATCGGATTGAGACTCCGTCCCTTCGGGGTGTAAACAATGAGCGATTGTTCGGCTCCCAGCGTGCTTTGAAAACAGTGGAAGATTTCACAGAATTCGAACAACGCGCTGCTTATTTTGACGGCGATCCGGTCATAGCTCAGAAGAAGGGCGTCAACATTTTGGACAGAGGTAGCCA
>JAOAPG010000193.1 GCA_025462785.1 Acidobacteriaceae bacterium | reverse complement strand
TGAAATTGGTAAGAGATCGAAAATAAAACCCGGTCCCGATTTGGGGCATTCGATATTGCCGCAATATTGCTGTAAGTCTGATGCAGACGCGAGTACCCGAGCATCATGCTGAAATGCTCTCCAAAAGCACGTTGCAGCGCTGCACTTCCGGAAAGAGTGTGGCCATTGGTATTGGACGAAGCGAGAGCGTCCAAAACTTTGTTTGTCGCATAGCTGGCCCCAAAGGTCGCGTTCAAGTTCCGCGTCAATTGTCGGCGCAGGTTGGCATCAGCGCTGTTGGAGGTGACTGCCCCTTGTAAACCACCACCATCCGTAATCCGACGGGAATAACTCAGTGACGCGCTAGTACGTTGTCCCTGCCAACTGAGGCTCCCACCGCCAGACGGCGACCACATATCGAGCGGCAGCACTCCGAAGCCATACGTTTGTGAATGTTGTGGGCCTCCGAACAACGAAAACGAGAAGGTGGGCTTGAAATACAAGGTGTAAAAGCCAACAAAACTGTGTGTCTGTGTCGTTTGATCTCCCGTGTTTGCCGCACGCGAGAGGTATTTCTGAAATTGATAGGTGGCTCCAATGTAATGCTTCCCGGATAGGCGATGCGTATAAAATGCGCCGCCACCACTGGTGTTCGAGTCGAACAGGCCCGGTACTTGGCTCTGATTCGGATAGTGCAGCTGGGAGAAGTTCCCGGTGATCCCGATCATCCCATTCTGGCTGAATTGATAACTCAGCCGCGCCGAAGACGTGTCCGCGATCATGTCGGCAATAGGAGCAATGATGGTTTCATTGGGAGTTTGCACCACGCCGGACGAAGCTCCCGATGCGTTCGGAGTGAACTGATTCGACGCACCGGAAGTTTTCGTGAAACCTTCCTGTGCGCTGAAAGTTACATGGGGGGTTAGACGGTAGCTGAGATTCGCGCCGAGATTGTGATTGCTCTGGTTATAGGAGCTATATCGTTGATAAAACGTGAAGCCAGGACTATAGGACAATGTCCAGTGTAAACGCGACCGGCTCTGATCGAGTGCAATGTTCGGCGCGATCGAATAACTCACATCGCTGACCGCCTTTGTGCCCGTGGCGAACGCATTGTCGTCATACGCCACACCAAAAACGAGACCACCCCGCAAGTAATTGGTGCGAGGCGTTTCGGAAGCATAGGCCAGAGCGTATCCTTCTCCACCGCCCACCGGTGACGGCGTGATCATCATTGACTGGCTGTTATTGGGGTTGCTCGCCGCAGCCCCTCCGGTTACGTCTTCGACTCCGGCGGGAATTTGTTGGGATCCGCTTTGTTGGGATTGGGTCTGCTGCGGCAAAGCAGTGCCTACCTGCGACCATAATGGCAGGTTCACCGTTATCAGCAACATCAAGCTCAGGCAGGATCGGGCAAACATTGTCATGAACGAGAGAGTTATTAAATCGCTAGAGAAACGAGAATCACGGAACCACAATTGTGTCGCGAGGTTGCAGCCGCACGTTTTGATCCGAGTTTTTTCCCTTGATTACGTCTTTGTAGTTGAAATTGAGCCGCGTTTGGCCTCCATCCGCATTTTGCCGGAGCACGTATATCGATCTTTGCTTAGCAAAATCGCGGAAGCCGCCCGCCAGGGCGAGAGCATCTAGGACGGTAAGCGAGTTTGTCAGTGGATATGCGCCAGGACGTGTCACCTGTCCTAAAATGTTGAACTTTTGACTGTTGATCTGCTGCACGATGACCGTGACTTCGGGCTCGGAGATATAACTCTTCAGCTTCACGGCAATTAGTTGTTCCAGCTGTTGTGGCGTTTGCCCAGAGGCTTGCAGTTCACCCACCAAGGGGAGAGAGATCTTGCCGTCCGAGCGCACCGGAATGGACCGCGAAATGTCTGGTTCCTTCCACACGTTTATGGCCAGCACATCGTCGTTTCCGATCACGAAAGTGTTGTCGTGCGGTTTGCCAACCACGCTGCTTGCATCTGGGGAGCTGTTGGGGGACGCCGCCGCGGTGTTCGCGCTGACTGCGCCATTGGAAGTACTTTGGGCGAAAAGCCAGCCAACCGGCAACAAAGATACCCCCAGAAATACCACCGCAAAAGATCTGGGCAACATTCGTGTCGCGCTTCGAGAAATCGCGCAATTGATGTTTTGATTCATCGCTACTCCGTATTTCCTTCGGTGCGATTCAGTTAAGTTCCGTGACCGTTCGTCTTGATTCCGGAGCCCGGAACAATTTGTGGCACGTACGACGAAGGCGGACTCAAATGATACTGCTGAATCTTGTATAGAAGCGTCCGATAGCTAACCCTGAGAAGACGCGCTGCCGATTTTCGATTCCATCGCGTCTGTTCGAGCGCACTGAGAATGGCGTTCTTTTCCGTTTCGCCTCTCACGCTTTGCAGCAGCGAACGGAGACCGGAATACCCCGCTTCGGTGCTCTGATCCTCGTGACCGTTCTTCCCGTTAGAACCGTTGCCGCTGTTTCGCTCACCGCGGAAAGCGTCCGATTCAGCGCTGCCGTTCAAGGGAGATGAAGGCAAAGAACTGGACCCAGCGACAATTTCCATGCGTTCACTCAAGCTTTCCAACGGTGCTTCTAACTTGCGCTGCAACTCGCGCAAAGCCAGCTCCTCGTCTCCCACGACCAGATATCGCTTTACAAAATTCTCCAGTTCGCGCAAGTTCCCCGGCCATGAATAAGACTTGCAGGCCTGCACCATGGCTCGAGAGAAGGTCCTCGATTGTAAATCATAGTGCCGTGACAGGCGATTCATGAAGTGGCCCATGAGAAGTGGGATATCTTCTTTTCGCTGGCGCACAGGAGGTACGTAGATCGTAAATGCGCTCAACCGGTAATACAGGTCTTCTTGCAACTTGCCATCTGCCAAGGCCTGCTCCAGATTGGCTGCGGTGGCCGCCAGTATGCGAACATCCGCCTCAACGCGGGAATCCCCGCCTAGGCGGAAGAAATGCTTTTCTTGCATCACCCGCATCAGTTTAGCTTGCAAAGCAATCGGCAATTCAGTGATTTCATTCAGAAAAACTGTACCCTTTTCCGATATCTCCAGCTTGCCGGTAATACTGCGTGTGTTGCCTGCCACGACGCGGCGGTCTTGCCCAAAGAGTTCCGCCTCCAAAAGGTCAAAAGGCAGGGCAGAACAGTTCAGCTTGAGGAACGAGAAACCCGAGCGGACTGAAAGCTTGTGAAGCAAGCGGGCGACAATCTCTTTGCCGCTTCCAGGTTCTCCCACAATTAACAGCGGTGCGTCGGCTTGGGCGAGCAACTGCACTTGCGCCCTGAGGTGACGCATGGCTGGACTGACCGCCACAAAGAACATTTCATCATGTACCTGTTCTATGTTCTCGCTGGAAAGATCCAGTTCGGAATGACCATTGCCGAAGGAAAAGTGAGGCGCAAGCGCGGACTGTAACAGAGCAGCTTCGAGAGGCCACGATAGATAGTCCTGCGCGCCAAGGCGAATTGCCTCAGCCCGCTGTGTAGCGTCCTCAGCTTGCGACAAAATAATTACCGGTAGTTCGGGGCGGACCCGCCGCAACCATCTGAGCGTATGCAATCCATCCGAATCACCCTCAGAAAGATCAAGCAACACTAAGGCGGGGCTTGCTTCCGATTGCGCAAGGTCCAGAGCCTCCCAACCACTAGCGGCCGTCTGCACACCCCACGCATTCGCCTCTCCGACAGCCGATACTAGACTGAGGGCGGATGGGCGCCTGCTTACGACCAGCAAACTGGAGGGTTGAACCATGGGTTGATTAATTGAATCGCGAGCGGACAGACTTAGACGGGGAGAATAATTTCAAATCAAACGGGTTCAACGTCGTAACCTTCGATG